>NZ_JACJEE010000038.1:0-44384 GCF_014163915.1 Pseudoalteromonas sp. SR41-8 | reverse complement strand
CATTAGAAAGTTCCGGTTAAGCAGGCAGCTGTGTTTTCTTGATCTTTTTATTCAAAAAACCAAGTTTTCTTACTTTTTAAACTCAATTTAAATATGGCTATACATCCAGTAATGACGTCGATTGGCGTGAATATGCACTGTGGCTTGAATAAAGAACGCCATACAAATTAAGGCCCTTGGCTTTCGCCTCAGTTATCTTTTAGTGCCAATGTCAGTCCAGTTTTTGGCAGTGCTTATGCCCTGCGCTATAACAAATCCGTGGTTTATGTTTTCACATAACCAACCCTTTATGGCTCAGACATTGGGGATATCCAACATTTAAAATATGAGCGGTTAACGTGCAGGGAGAGTAGGTTCAGGTCTTTCTTTTAAAAGGCAATATGCAAGACCTGACTCAGCTGGTTCTTGTATAGGAGAGCAATGTTTGATGGCCTTAATAGTGCCGCAGTGGAAGAAGCTATGCCATATGCGACGAGTATATTTGAAGGTGGTATGACCCTAACTGGGGATCTATTAGGTACTACCGCAACCTCAGTCGGGCCTTCCGCGCGCCAAGCAGGGGAGTTTGGAGCGCAACTTTAACGGCGGATCAGTATTATGAGAAATCGCAATCGTTCATGCATTCAATAAATGAAATTGAAAAGTCTTATATAAGGGACGTTGCATCAAAATGCGGGGATACAATGAGATGTTGGTAAGATTATTGATATTACTAATGATAAGTATTTCATCAGTGGCTTTTTCATGTGAAAAAACAATAGAGGCAATAAAACTTATAGAGCTTAATTATGTTACTGGTTTAAAAGTACCGTTCAAACAGTTTCAGATTGAAACGGAATCAAAAGTTTTATTTGAGCGTGACATATTAACGGCCAAAGGGGAGTTTATTAGCAAGGAAAAGATTAATATTGGAGCACGTACTTTTGAAGTACATAATTACCGAAGTGAACGTTATGATATTAGTTATAGTATAGATAAAACACCATCAGTTGAACATGAAGGTAGTCACTTCAATAAGCTGCTTAATTTAATCGATGGCCTTTATAAATTACCTATATGTAGTGCGGACTTTATAGATAACTGGCAGAACTTAGCTGTCACTTTAGAAATTTCAAGTAAACCCAAAGTTCGCTATATTTATGTTGATAAAAAAAACAGACAAGTTGTTTTATTCGAAAATTATGACTGGCACAGTTTTTACCCATCAAAAGATAATACAAAATTAATAACCGGTAGTGGTTACCTAAAAGAATAAATAGAGACAGATATTTCCTTTTTTTTTATCTTTTATTGCGATTAAAGCTTTATTATAAAATTTAAAATAACGTTGTTGGGAGTTTAATATGTTTAAAATTAGTATTTTCTTGTTATGTGTTTTTTTTCAGCGCTGCTAGTTCAGCAGCAATGAAATGGACTGATGATTATTGGCGTGGTGAAGGTGTTGAAGTAGATAATGCAAAACCTTCAACGGGATAACCATTGGATACAATTTCATGGCAGTGATGGACGCTCTTATGTTTACTACTGGGGAGAGCAAGTGATGCCTGATGAACAAGCAAACATGTTTTTCAATGTTATTAACAACATTTCACATATCTCGTTGAGTTTTTAGTCACTTTGACTGCAAACCTTCAACATCAAAATAGAGCGGCTTTAAGGTGCCACAGTTGGCAAATTTATAGGTTAATTCGCTAGCATTTGGGACGCGTTTTGATGTGCGAAATTTTTGCAGACAGGCATTAGTTAAATCTGCAAAAATAAGGTGATTAAAACTCGGTGCTTGGGTTATTTTATGGATATAAATTCGCTCATTATTTTTGAGGGTGATCATGTCGTATTCTTGCCACTGCGATGATTCGTTCAAATCAGTTAATTCCCGCGCATAAAGTAATTTACTCATTACAATAGGTCTATGTTGATAAACCAAACTGCCATCGCGCTGGTAGTGTCCGGCATACACATCTGCCGTAATTGTTAGTTCTTCGCCACGCATTAGCCGTTGAATATTAAATGGTTGTGGTTTGATAGTAATAAGCTCTGCATCACGTACCAGGCTTAAAAAAGCGACATCTGGGTTTTCAATTTGATAAACAACTTGCACATCGTGAGGTAATTTATAAGTCGGTAGGCTAACTGCAAAAATACGCGAGCCTTGATTAACGAGCACCATAGCATGCTCTGCATTGTAAGCTGGGTTAATCGGCGGAAGCTCTTCTTTTACAGCTTCTTCTTCGGCGTTAGCAATACTCGACATAAATGCAAGTAACAAAATAAACAACAGTCGCATAATGATCTCAATAAAGGTATGAATTTAAAGTGTAGTCAAAAATACTGTTTTAGCAGTTTTATACTCTGCTTTTAAAATAGCGCAGCTTGCTCTATAACAATTGCGTGGCGTTTTGCAAGGCGCAAGTGATCTCTGTCATAACCTCCGCCAATCACGCTTGCCACTGGCGTATTGTGCTCAATACAGCGCTTAAACACTAAGTGATCACGTTTTTCAATGCCTTGCCAGCTAACATCAAGCTTACCTAAGCCATCTTGTTGCCAAATATCAACTCCGGCATCATACAGCACTAAATCAGGGTTAAGTTCTCTGAGTAAAAAGCGCAAGGTATCATCAACAACCCCTAAATATTCATCATCTTGCATATTATTAGCTAAACCAATGTCGAGATCGCTGGCGGATTTGCGAAATGGAAAATTCTTTTCACAATGAATCGAGCAGGTATATGCATAAGGTTGGTGTTGTAATATGGCTGCGGTGCCATCGCCTTGGTGTACATCTAAGTCAAAAATCAATACATTGGTCACTTCAGCTGATTGAATCAGCGTTTGAGCAGTAAAGGCTAAGTCGTTGACCATACAATAGCCAGAGCCAAAATCGCTGTGAGCGTGGTGTGTACCGCCGGCTAAATGGCATGCAATGCCGTGCTCAAGAGCTAAGCGCGCAGTTTGCAACGTGCCTTGAGGTGCGGTAAAAGTTCGTGCCATTAATTGTTCAGACCAAGGTAGCCCAATACGACGCATCGCTTTATCATCTAAGCGGTTATGCAATAAATCTTGAATGTAATTATCACAATGTACCAATTCAAGCGCCTCAGGGCTGCCAAGTTGAGGTGTGATTAGGTTGCTATTCGCCAAACCAAGTGCTTTTACTTGTTGGTATAAATGGGCAAATTTACTCATTACAAAACGATGGTTAGGATCAAAGTTAAACGAATAGTTAGGGTGATAAACCAGCGGTAAGTGTTGATTAAGAGCCATAGTCAGATTGCGTTGCGAATTTTCTCTAGGGTAACCTACAGGGCAATTTCAATCCAGTTACTTGCTTTACGCACCATGGATCAAACTCTCAAGTTCACGGTGCAGTAGTGTATCGTCAGCGAGGTTTAACTCAATTAAACGCTTTAAATGGGTAATACTATCTATATCAATATGGGTACATTTTAAACCTATATGTTGCTGTTCGATATGACAAATAGTGACAGTCATCGCGATGATTACTTCACTTTGCGGGAGTTTAAAGGCAAGAATAGCACTACTGTTTTTTGTAAAGTTAAAGTCATTATTGCGACTAACCAGAGCGCCATTTAATGAGATATCGAGCAACTGGCACGGATAACTATGGGAATTATTGGTTAAATGCGCGGGAGTTGAAAATAAAATGCGCGTGTAATGTCGGCGGTTTTCCATCATTATTCCTTGTAGGAGTATTGGGATTAAGTGTAGCCTATTTTTTAGTCAGTATGTGTAATTAATACCAATCGACTTAAATATTTAACCATTCTAGCGAGCTAAATAAAGCGCTAACTGCGTTATAAATTTTTCATGTAGAACAACTACATGTCAAAATTTATGTCTTGTTATCACTCCATTTATCTGTCGCTATAAATGGTCAGTAACTTAACACGATTGGTATAAGCTGAACTCTGGATCGTGAATCTCTGATCTATATTCCAGGTTAATAAAAAAAGCCCCACATAAATGTGGGGCTTAAAATATTTTTAGAACCTAGAACTTAACCTATCTTTTTGTACTTAATACGCTTAGGTTGCGTAGCCGCAGTGCCTAAGGTCTTTTTAAGCCATTCTTCATATTCAGTGTAGTTACCATCGAAGAAGTTAATTTGGCCTTCGTCACGGTAATCAAGAATATGTGTTGCAATACGGTCTAAGAACCAACGGTCATGCGAGATACACATAACGCAGCCTGGGAATTCTAAAATAGCGTTCTCAAGGGCACGTAATGTTTCAACGTCCAAATCATTGGTTGGCTCATCCAGCAGGATAACGTTGCCACCGGCTTTTAATAACTTAGCTAAGTGTAAGCGGTTGCGTTCACCACCTGACAAGTCCTTAACAAATTTTTGCTGATCGTTACCTTTGAAGTTAAAGCGACTAACATAGGCACGGCTTTGGAATTCAAAGTTACCAATTTTTAGTACGTCTTGGCCGTTTGAAATTTCTTGGAAAACAGTATTGCTGTCATCCATATTGCCACGGAACTGATCAACGGTTGCCAGTTCAACCGTTTCACCTAGGTTAATTTCACCGCTGTCTTGTTTGTCTTCACCGCTGAGCATTTTAAACAGCGTTGATTTACCTGCGCCATTGGCACCGATAATGCCAACAATTGCGCCTTTAGGCACAGTAAAGCTTAGATCATCAATTAACACGCGATCGCCAAAGCTTTTCTTCAAGTTTTTAACTTCAATAACTTGATCACCTAAACGTGGTCCAGGTGGAATAAATAGCTCGTTGGTTTCATTACGTTTTTGGTAATCAGACTGCTGCATTTCAGTAAATTGCGACATACGCGCTTTTGACTTAGCTTGACGACCTTTTTGGTTTGAACGTACCCACTCAAGTTCTTGTGCAATTGATTTTTGACGGGCTTTTTCAGACTTTTGCTCTTGCTGCAGGCGCGCATCTTTTTGCTCAAGCCAAGAAGAATAATTACCTTCCCATGGAATACCTTCACCACGGTCAAGCTCTAAGATCCAGCCAGCTACATTATCGAGGAAGTAACGGTCATGGGTTACCGCCACAACAGTGCCTTCGTAATCATGCAAGAAGCGCTCAAGCCATGCTACAGATTCTGCATCTAAGTGGTTAGTCGGCTCATCGAGGATAAGCATATCTGGTTTTTCAAGCAGTAAACGACAGATAGCCACTCGGCGACGCTCACCACCTGACAAGAATTCAATTTTAGCATCCCACTCAGGTAAGCGCAGGGCATCTGCGGCGCGCTCTAATACGTTGTCGATGTTATGACCATCGTGGGCTTGAATAATTGCTTCAAGCTCACCTTGCTCTTTGGCTAGTGCGTCAAAGTCAGCATCTTCCATCGCGTATTCGTTATATACTTCATCAAGACGGTTAAGCGCGTTTTTAACTTCGCTGACTGCTTCTTCCACAGTTTCACGAACCGTTTTGCTTTCATCTAGAATAGGCTCTTGCGGTAAGTAACCAATTTTAGTGCCCGGTTGAGGATATGCCTCACCTTCAAACTCTTGATCAAGGCCGGCCATAATACGTAGCAACGTTGATTTACCAGAACCGTTTAAACCAAGTACACCAATTTTTGCGCCCGGGAAAAAATGCAAAGAAATATCTTTTAAGATAGTGCGCTTAGGTGGCACAACCTTAGATACTCGACTCATCGAGAAAATAAACTTATCAGGTAAAACCATGGAAGGAGCCTTCAAATAATAATAAAAATTTCAATGTTGTATTGTAGTGGCTCACAGGTGAAACAGTCAACGAATCAACCAAATAACAATGTGCTAATTCGCGAGCAATACTCCTACACCGATTAAAGCAAGCAAGCCGCCTATTAACATTTTATTGGTAACGGGCTCGCGCTTTATAAAACCAATGCTCATTACAATTAATGGCGCGGTTGCGAAAATCGTTTGTGCAATGGCTGGATCGGTATATTTAACTGCGCCAAGTTGAAGCCATAAACCAAGAAAAGTGCCTAAAAACACAGCCGCAAAAAACCATTGTTTGCCGCTAATTCCCCTCAGAGTTAGTGCTTGTTTAAATTCACTGCTTTTAAACACTGCAACAACTAAGGCCACAGTCATCGTACCTGCTGCTAATCTAATTAATGCCGCCCATAAGCTACTCATATGCTCATTATTGAGTGCGCCTTTAGACATCACCATACCGAGCGCTTGGCAGATAGCAGCTGCAAGGGCACATAAAACACCTTTGCGATAATGTTGATGATCAACCTGTGGCAATGTTTTTTCAGGCTTGATTGCTATTACTACGCCAATGGTTGTAAGTACAATACCGCACCATGCAAATGGCGATAAATAATGATTTAATAGCAGGATATTAAAAACCCCCACAAGGGCTGGAGCAAGGGACTCAATAACTAACGTGCGAGCAGGGCCAATATTTCGCAGCGCAGTAAAATAGGCGCTATCGCCAATCGCAATCCCAATCACCCCGCCAGCAATTAGCCAAAGCCAGCTTGTCAGATGATGTGGTAGTGCAGCGTCTTGAGTAATAGCAATAGTCGCTAACATCATGGCACTTGCTAACACGCCTTTACTGATGTTTAGCTGCATAGGCGTTAATTGATGGCTAAAACCTTTATATAAAATGGTCGAAAGCGCCCAAACAATAGCTGCTAATATAGCAAAAAGTTCTCCTAAGCCTAGCCAATCAATCACGTTTACCACCTTAAAATACAATCAACAGGCGCATTATGGCGAGCGGTTTTTAGAATGCAAAAGAATAGCTAAAATAAATTCATTTGGACATCTAAACATCTAGAGGTTGAAATTTCCAGCTATCCGTTCATAATTAGCCATTGGTTAATTATGCCTTGGAGATGAGTATGCCTATTACCGTTAAAGATGAATTGCCCGCAATTGCGAAGTTACGTCAAGAAAACGTATTCGTAATGCCAAAAAGCCGCGCTAAAACCCAAGAGATCCGTCCGATGCGCTTGGCGATTTTAAACTTAATGCCTAATAAGGTAGAAACCGAGGTGCAATTTATTCGTTTGCTCGCTAATTCACCCTTACAAGTGAATGTAGAGCTTCTACGTTTAGACACTCATCGCAGCAGTAGCAATTCAGAGCAGCATTTAGACACTTTTTACCGTTATTTCTCTGAAGTAAAAGACAACAATTACGATGCATTACTCATTACCGGCGCACCATTGGCACATTTAGAATATGACGATGTAGCCTACTGGGATGAACTAAAAGTAATTTTAGATTGGGCGGAGCAGCATGTAACCTCAACATTATTTTCGTGTTGGGCGGCTCACGCGGGTTTATTTCATCATTATAATCTAAAGCGTGAACTAAAAGAAAATAAGCTCTGTGGCGTGTTTACCCATAAGTGTTACTTTGAACATGGAGCCTTAACGCGTGGTTTTGACGATACCTTTGTAGTGCCGCACTCGCGTTATGGTCATATTGATATTGAAAAAATTAACGCTTGTGATGACTTAGTTGTGCTGGCAGGTTCAGAGCAAGTAGGCGCTTACTTAATAAAAAATAAATCCGGCAGCCAAGTGTATATTACCGGGCATCCTGAGTATGATGCAGACACTTTAAAAGGCGAATATCAGCGCGATTTAGAAAAAGGCCCTGATGCGCCATTGCCTGAAAATTACTTTCCAGAGAACAACCCAGATAACGAACCGTCGAAAACTTGGCAAAGCCATGCCTTTTTACTGTTTTCGAATTGGTTAAATTATTATGTGTACCAAACCACACCCTATGATATTAATTTAGTTAGCCAAGCCGTAAGGACTAACAACTATGCCGAATAATTTAGAAAACAAAAGCGCCGAGTTAATTGAAGCGTTAAAACAGCGTATTTTAATTCTTGATGGTGCTATGGGTACCATGATCCAAGAACACAAATTAGAAGAACACGATTACCGTGGCGAGCGCTTTAAAGACTGGCATGTGCTAATTAAAGGTAATAATGATTTATTAAGCATTACACAACCAAAAATTATTGCTGATATTCATCGTGGCTTTTTAAGTGCAGGTGCCGATATTATCGAAACCAACACCTTTAATTCGACTACAATTTCGATGGAAGATTACGATATGGCCAGCATCAGCCGTGAAGTAAACTTAGAGTCAGCTAAATTAGCACGCAGTATTTGTGATGAGTTTACTGCTAAAAATCCAGCAAAACCACGCTATGTTGCGGGTGTTTTAGGGCCAACCTCAAAAACCTGTTCAATCTCACCGGATGTGAACGACCCCGGTTATCGCAATGTCACGTTTGATAAGTTAGTCACCGCGTATGTTGAATCAACCCTTGCTTTAATGGAAGGTGGTGTTGATTTAATTTTGATAGAAACAATTTTTGATACGCTTAATGCAAAAGCGGCTTCATTCGCGGTTGAAGAAGCGTTTGAACAAGCAGGGCGCAAGTTGCCTGTGATGATCTCTGGCACCATAACCGATGCCTCGGGCCGTACGCTGTCAGGGCAAACCACCGAAGCATTTTATAATTCTATTCGTCATATAAAGCCAATTTCAATTGGCTTGAACTGCGCGCTAGGTCCAGATTTATTGCGCCAATATGTAGAAGAACTATCGCGTGTTTGCGAAACCTTTGTCTCTGTTCACCCCAATGCTGGTTTACCGAACGAGTTTGGGGAATATGATTTAGAAGCACCTGAAATGGCTCAAGAAATTATCGATTGGGGCAAGTCTGGCTTTATCAATATTGTTGGCGGTTGTTGTGGTACCACACCTGCACACATCAGGGCATTTGCGAAAGGGCTTGAAGGTGTTAAACCTCGCCTATTGCCAGAGCTTGAAGTGCGTATGCGCTTATCAGGCCTTGAAGCGTGTAATTTAAACTAAGGTAGCCGAGATGACACAAAAAATAGCAGTATTTACCAACGTTGGCGAACGTACCAATGTGACCGGCTCAGCCATGTTCAAACGTTTGATCATGGAAGAAGATTACGAGAGTGCGCTTAATGTTGCCCGCGAGCAAGTAGAAAACGGCGCACAGGTTATTGATATCAACATGGATGAAGCCATGCTGGACTCAAAAGCCGCCATGGTGAAATTTTTAAATTTGATTGCCTCCGAGCCTGATATTTCTCGCGTGCCAATTATGGTCGACTCTTCTAAGTGGGAAGTCATTGAAGCGGGCTTAAAGTGTATTCAAGGCAAGGCAATTGTAAACTCAATCTCGCTAAAAGAAGGTGAAGAGCCATTTATTCGCCAAGCTAAAATTATTAAACGTTTTGGCGCCGCTGCAGTGGTTATGGCGTTTGATACCGACGGCCAAGCAGATACAGCCGATCGCAAGTTTGAAATTTGTCAGCGTAGTTACCGCATTTTGGTGGATGAAATTGGCTTTGCGCCAGAAGATATTATTTTCGATCCCAACATCTTTGCGGTAGCAACCGGTATTGAAGAGCACGACAACTACGCAGTTGAATTTATTGAAGGTACACGTCGCATTAAGCAAAACTTGCCACACTGTAAAGTGTCGGGTGGGGTGTCGAATGTATCGTTCTCGTTTCGTGGGAATAACCCCGTGCGAGAGGCTATTCACTCAGTATTTTTATATCACGCAATTCAAGCGGGTATGGATATGGGAATTGTTAATGCAGGGCAACTCGCTGTGTATGATGATATTCCAGCGGAGCTGCGAAAAGCCGTTGAAGACGTTATTTTAAATACCGATCCAGGTGCAGGTGAACGTTTAGTTGAGTTGGCACCTAAATACTCAGGCATGGCACAAGCCGAACGCGTAGAGGATTTAGAATGGCGTACTTGGCCGGTCGAAAAGCGCCTTGAACATGCTCTTGTTAAAGGCATTACTACCTTTATAGATGAAGACACCGAAGAATGCCGTGCTGCTGCCGATAAACCTATTCATGTGATTGAAGGGCCGTTAATGGACGGCATGAATGTGGTAGGCGATTTATTTGGCGCAGGTAAAATGTTCTTACCGCAAGTCGTTAAATCAGCGCGAGTGATGAAGCGCGCAGTGGCCTACCTAGACCCTTACATTGAAGCAGAAAAAGAAGAAGGGGCTACTAACGGTAAAATCGTGATGGCCACCGTTAAAGGTGACGTACATGATATTGGTAAAAATATTGTTGGCGTAGTACTGCAATGTAATAACTATGAAGTTATCGATTTAGGCGTAATGGTGCCTGCAGATAAAATACTGCAAACCGCGATTGATGAAAAAGCCGATATCATTGGTTTATCAGGGCTGATTACACCATCGCTTGATGAAATGGTGCATGTTGCCAAAGAAATGAAGCGCCGTGGTTTTGAACTACCGCTATTGATTGGTGGCGCGACTACCTCAAAAGCGCATACTGCCGTTAAAATCGAGCCACAATATGACAAAGGCGTGGTGTATGTAAATAACGCCAGTCGCGCTGTAGGCGTGGTTTCTAACTTATTGTCGAAAGAGCATAAAGCTGAATTTTTAGCAAAAACCAGCGCTGAATATGTCAAAGTACGCGAGCAGCAAGCACGCAAAAAACCACGTTCAAAACCGGTTACTATTCAACGTGCCCGCGACAACGCCGCCAAGCTTGATTGGGATAATTACACTCCACCGGTGCCGAAAAAGCTGGGCGTGACAGAGTTTAAAAATGTCTCGATAGCCACTTTACGACAATACATAGACTGGACGCCGTACTTTATGACCTGGTCAATCGCTGGTAAATACCCACGTATCATGACCGATGAAGTGGTTGGCGAGCAGGCGCAAAGCTTATTTAAAGACGCTAACGACATGTTAGACGATCTTGAAAAGTCTGGCAGTTTGCAACCGCTTGGCGTAATTGGTTTATTCCCAGCTAATCGCGTGGGTGACGATATTGAAATATACACAGACGAAACTCGCGCTGAACTATTAACCACATCGTGCCATTTACGTCAGCAAACAGAAAAAACCGACTTTGCTAACTACTGCTTAGCTGATTATATCGCCCCGAAAGGCACGCCTGATTACTTTGGTGCATTTGCTGTAACAGGCGGTCTTGAAGAAGACGACTTAGCTGATGCGTTCGATGCACAGCAAGATGACTACAACAAAATAATGGTAAAAGCGGTGGCAGATAGACTCGCCGAAGCCTTTGCTGAGTACTTACACGAACAAGTGCGTAAAGAATATTGGGGTTTTGCCCCAGACGAAAACCTTGCGAATGAAGATCTTATTCGTGAAAACTATCAAGGTATTCGCCCTGCACCCGGTTACCCAGCGTGTCCAGAGCACACTGAGAAGAAGAAAATCTGGCAACTACTCGACACTGAAAAGCGCATTGGCATGCAGCTCACCAGCTCATACGCCATGTGGCCCGGCGCAGCGGTATCAGGCTGGTACTTCTCTCACCCTGAGGCTAAATACTACGCCGTAGCGGCAGTACAAAAGGATCAGGTTGAAGACTACGCTAAACGTACCAACATGACGCTGGAAGAGGCCGAAAGGTGGCTGTCGCCTAATTTGGGGTATGAGCCGGAATAGGGCAGCTTTAAGCGGTAAGTGATAAGTAAAAACGAGTCAAATTAGGCTCGTTTTTTTATGAATAATAATTGTATAAGCTGGTGATTTATTACCTTTGTTTGGTGGAGTTATTCAATGATGCAATTTAAGTCATGTTGGTAGGGGATAAGTCACTAAAATAGCATTATGAATTTATCTAGGCGTAAACTTATAATGATTCGCAACGACTTAAAAGCTGTAATTATAACTGTAGGTATAAGGGGATTGTTTCTTGTCTTTGACTTTTACCTAACGCCTAGTTTCTTTACGTCTCCTTATTAATCAATATTTTAACTAAAGGGCTACACATGAAGTTTCTAAATCTCACTTTACTGTGCTTATCTCTACTTTTCGCATCAAATACGTTTGCGCTTGAGCAGCAGTATCATCAAAATATTTCATCTATTATTGCCGCGTTTAAAGATGATGATAAAGCGGCGGTTGCTGCGCTGGTTAGTTATCCGTTAAAGCGCAGCTATCCAGTGCCTGCTATTAATAATCAAGCTGAGTTAGTCGAACGTTTCGAGCAGGTATTTGATCCGCAGCTGACTGCACAGATTGCTAATTCAAATATCGATACTGACTGGGATAAGGTGGGCTGGCGCGGCATTATGCTAAATAGTGGCATCGTTTGGGTTGATAGCAACGGTAAAATTATCGGTATAAATTACCAAACAGCCAAAGAGCAGTTGCTAGCGAAACGTTTAATAGCAGCTGATAAACAAGCGCTGCCCCCAAGTGTTAATACTTTTGCAGAGCCTATTTTAGATTGGCAAACGGCTAAATTCCGTATTCGTATCGATGACTTAGGGGATGGAAACTTCCGCTATGTATCGTGGAGTATTGATAAAAAACTCAGTGATAAACCAGATATTGTTTTAGTTAATGGCGATATAAAGTTTGACGGTAGCGGTGGTAACCATAGCTACACATTTAACAATGGCCGTTACAGCTATGTATTACAAGTTACAGTGATCGGCTGTGATACCTCGCCACCAGGTTGGCTTGAAGTATACAAAGACGATAAGCGTATTTTGTCTCAGGATATTATAAACACTGGAAGTTAAAAGTTAATTATCTTAGATGCAAAAAAGGGGAGTGTGCTTCCCTTAAATATAGGGCGCTATTTTATTAAATACGCGCTTTAACAAATGCCGCAATTGCATCGTCTTGGCAATGTGTGAAAAAACACTCTTGAAAACGAGCACCGCCAATGGCTTGTTTAATCAGCTCAGGGTCAATGGCTTCAAGTGCGCTTAAGTAATCTTTAGCTACATCTGCTTTTAGTTGATTTAAGATACATATGAATAGTTCGTTACCTATTGGCCATTGAGTTTGGTTTTAAATTTGCGAAGTTATGGTTATGCATTACTCGGTGCTAGCCACTCTTTAACTTTGTTAACCTTTGTTAAATTTTGTTAATAGGTTCTTTATTTTTAAATGTTTGGTTATATAATGCTGGTGCTAATGGATCATTATAATTAAAAATAAAATACAAAGGATTAGGGAATTGATTAAATTATCTTGCTTTACTTTACTCATGATGAGTGCTTATTCAGTAAATGCTACTGATGCAGAACACTTACAAAATACTCAAGAAAATACCTATGGTGATGCTGTTTTAGTTAACGGTCAAAAAATAAATTTTGATAAGTCACACTTCGATAGCTTAACTACAAAAGCTAAATTATCTACACCTTCAAAAAATAATACATCTTTTCAAACTGCTACTAACAACCAAAATATTGAACTTACAAGTGTATTTCGTGATTTCTCATTAGACAACTCTATGGGTCAAAAAGGCTTATATGTTACAGCGCTAACAGGGTTGAATAGTATGCATATTATATCTGCCCAACAGAGCAGCTTTAATATCATTGAATATACGAAGGATGAGTATCAGGTAACAGCTCGTTATGATTTTGACAGCAGTATTCAAGATACAGCACTGTTAAAGGATAATGTGACTGATACCTATTATTTATATGTATTAGAAGGCAAATTTTTAAAAAAGGTTAATTTAGTCACTCAAAAGGTTGAACTAAGCACGGAGCTAACTTTTGATTATTATAATGCTGATTCAGTCGATGCTTTTGATATAAATAATGATGGCAAAGATGAGATTATTGTTTATAGAAACAATGAGCTGTTAGTGCTCAATGCTCTTGATCTGTCTGAGTTAGCAGCACTTAAAAATGCACAGCAAAAATTTGTTCTGGGATCATTTACTCAAGCTAACGTTAAAGAAATCCTATTTAGTGATGGTGCGGTTTTTCGGTTTGAAAATGATACGTTTGTGCTGCATAAACAACTTAATTTAAATGCTAGTGGCGAACACCTGATAGCAGTGGATATAAATAACGATGGCTTAGACGAAGTAATTAATGGGCAGAGTTGGAAAAGCATAGAGATGTTGAGCCCAAGTACAGAAAAAGTTTTGTGGACAGCTCAGAGTGGCCAAGATATTGATAAAGTTATTGTTGCAGACATCAATAAAGACGGCATCGATGATTTAGTTTACGGTGACGGCCAGTGGGGTCAGTTGTACGCGCTTTCACTTACAACTGGTATTGAGTTTTGGAGTATAAAAAATCCTGGACATGGTGTGTCAGGTATTGTCGTTGACGATTTTAACGGTGACGGCAAACAGGATATTGCTTGGGGAGCGGGTTATTCATCTTCAGGTGAAGATGAGTTTCAGATCCATAATGTGGATGATAAAACTAAGCAATGGTCTAAAAAAATTAAGCAATATTCTAATAAATCTTTAGCGCTTGCTGATATCAATAATAATGGAAGTTTAGATGTACTTTACACACTAACTGATAGTAATTCTCTATATGTTGTTGATACAAAAACAAAAACTAGAATTCTTACAAATATTGAGCTGAAAAATGACTGGGATAGTAATACTTTGATTACTACCGCTGATTTATTCAATGACGGTAAAAATTATATAATTTCTGGTAGTTCTGCAATATATGATGCAAATGTTCAGGTTTTTTCTCCTGATAGTGGTGAGGAGATATTTCAAACAAAGCTTGGTAGCGGTGATTATGTCAGTGCGTTAACTGCGTTTGATATCAACAATGATGGCAAGCTAGAAATAATTGTAGGCAATGGTGCTGAACATACCGGCAGTGAAGGGAATTTTTTCAAGGTCTTAAATGGACAAACAGGGGAAGTGTTAAAAATATCGCCCAGTTTGGGTTTTTCTTGGCGTGGAATGAGCTCAATAGTAACTGGAAGCTTTATTAACAATGACAATATCGACATTGTTAGTTTAGTGGATGGTTCTCTAGTTGGTTATGATTATTCTAACAATACCATTATGAAGGTTACCCTAAGCCAAAGCTTTAACGGTTTAGTTAATGTTATTGCTAACGGAGAACAATCTTTAGTAGCGTCTAGCTCTAGTGGGTCGCTGTATAAGGTAGCTTTAAACGGTCAAGAAACATTAATCGCTGAAGTGTGCCAAGGCACTTTAAATAACTTGGTATCAGTAAGAGCGGGATTTGTGCAATATTCGTGTTCAGATCAATTTGGTGAGTACGATTTAGATAATAATACGATTTCATATAGGATCGACAGAGCTAACGAAGCTAGTTGGTTAGCAAGTACGACGTTCAATAATGTTGACTATACACTGTTGTCAGGTAAGTCATTAGAAGTGTTTTCTAACCAAACGGCTGTACCTTTAACTAAACCAGATAATATTAGCTATTCAGGTCACGTGTTATCAAGTATTCAAATAGATTTACCTGTTGCTGATGATATTGATTATGTTGTATTGGATCAAAGACCAACCTTAGGCAAAGTAGAGTTCAGTGATAGGAAAGCGGGATTGTTGACTTATGTTCCTTCTGGAGTTGCAACCGGTACTGATGTGCTTAACTACTATACAGTTAAAGGGCGTGCGCGTTCGGCTGTAGCAAGTTTAACATTAGATTTGACAAATACGGCTCCGGTTGCAAATAACATGACACTGCAAACACATTGGAATACGCCACTTAATTTTAACCTTGAGGGGCTAGATGAAGATGAAGAAAATCTGGTATTTGATATTAAAAATACGCCTGCGCATGGGCAGATTCAGTTAATCGATGCTGCATCTGGGAGTGTTACATTTTCGCCAAGTGGGGAGTCACTTGAGCCAGTGTCAGTAAGCTATACAGTCAGAGATTCTTTAATAGAAACCCAAATACATAATGTAGTTATCGAGTTTAAAAACACGACTCCACAAGCTCAAAATTTAACCTATAAAACGTCTTATAATAGCGAAGTAAATGGCCGTTTTTCAGCACTAGATAATGACGATGATACGATTGAATATGAGCTAGTAACTGAGCCTAATTCAGGGAGTTTTAGCTTTGAAGCTGATACTGGGTTGTTTAAATTAACTCCAACTGAAGAAGAAAGTCATACGATTACTTTTAGCTATATCGCTAAAGATAAGTTTGCTAGCTCTGCGACTCAAACTGTCACCGTGAATGTTGAAGGTAAGCAAGGTGCGCCTTCATCTGAGTCTAGTTCAAGCTCAGGTGGTGGCATCTATTATCTAATTGCATTGCTATCGTTTTCTCTTCTTGGTAGACGCCGACAAATTTATAGAAAATAACTTACTATAGATAAAAAACCGCCAAGTGGCGGTTTTTTCATAAAAGCAGTTGCTATGCTTTAGGTTAATGGCCTTTCTCAAACTCATCAACTTCGCGCTCAGCTTCCTCTTTCGATTTACCGTATGCTTGTTGAATTTTACCAACAAGCTCTTTACGACTACCTTCAATTTTATCTAAATCATCGTTGGTAAGGTCGCCCCATTTACGTTGCGCTTTACCTTTAAGTTCTTTCCAATTACCTTCAATACGATCGCTATTCATAATTTACTCCTTGTATAGATAAGTGATTTTCTTGTCGTGTTCAGTTATTAAAGAGCAAACTCTATACCATGCTAGATATTTATTTTATTTCATTTTAAATCATTGCTTTACGATCTATTCTCTCGGTAGCTATTAGATTGTGTGTTTAATTATTACGTTAATGTGTGTAATTATTACGACCTTGAAAAGTAGGGATTGATTATTAATATTTGTGTGGGAAATTCACTTTTTAGAATTTTCCTTTAACTATTTCATATAAAAAAGCCAATGAAATTTATATATTACATTGGCGTGTGCGTATTAATTAGAGTCAGTACGAATACTGGATATATTTAAATACGCGCTTTAACAAATGCAGCAATTGCGTCGTCTTGGCAATGTGTGAAAAAACACTCTTGAAAACGTGGGCCGCCAATGGCTTGTTTAATCAGCTCAGGATCAATGGCTTCAAGTGCGCTTAAGTAATCTTTAGCTACATCTGCTTTTAGTTGATTTAAAATACCTGCATTTGTTACTTGAGATTCTTTACGCTCTGCAGGATACCCTTGGCCTTTTTCGCCGGTAAATGCTTTTTCGAATATGTATTTAATATTAAGCTCAGCGCCCCAGCCAAAGCCTTTGGCATAGGGTAAAGCGAGTGCATTGCCATTGTTTATTTGCGCAAACAGGTAGGCATCAGATGGGTCAATGCAGTAGCCACATGTTACACCAGGAAATGCATTGCTCGCCATTAACGCGCCTTGGCCAGTACCACAACCGGTAACTACAAAGTCTACCGCTTTTGAGTTGAGCAGTAGGCTTGCAATGATCCCAAGGTGAATATAGGTTAATCGATGATCGTTATCGCCATCCATACCTACATTAAATACTTGGTGATTTTGGGCATTAGCCACAGTGTTAAGCTGTTCAAGTACTGTAGGGTTTTTTGCCGCTTGACTGAATTCGTTCATTAATGCGATTTTCATTTGACTCTACCAATTTTGTTAACGTTGAGTTGATTCTACATACCAATGCTACCGGTGGCAAATGTTGTTGTCTATTACATATTATTACTTATGTAAGTTGCCTGAGAATAATTAGTAACCTATTCGAACTTTGAGTTTTGCTTCCCTTTTTCTAAATAGTGGCTATGCATAACTCGATGTTTTCAGTTTTTTGTTAATTACATAACAGCAGATGTTTTTATTCATTATTGTGGTTACCTTAATCCTAATACCCCTAGCTTGCTTTTTCTTTTATAAAAAACAGCATGTTAAAAACGTAGGTAAAATTACCTATTTACTAAAGCAATAGCTAGGTCAATAGTGTTGTTGAAGTATGTATTCAGTAAATACAATTAACCCTAGGATTATTAGTATGAAAAAAATGAGTAAACATATATTCACTTTAAGCGCACTTACCATATTGACCGCTTGCGGTGGCTCTAATCAAAGTGAACAACCAGACTCTATAGTTGTTAATCCGATAACCCCTCCCGTTTCAATTTCTCCTAAGCTTGTTGTAACACAAGGTACGATCACTGGCTTTGGGAGTATTTATGTTGATGGTATTAAATATAATACTGATACGAGTAATATTAGGAAAAATGGCTTAAACACTCAATTAAGCGCGCTTAGTGTTGGTATGAAAATTAGTTTTTCAGCGCAACAAAATGACTTAGACGAATGGGTTGCGCAAGACGTGGCATACGACACTGAAGTTGAAGGTGTAATTCAAAGTATTGATCGTAACAATAGTCAAATACGGATTGCGAATACAGTTGTTTTTTATAATGATTTAACGCACTTTATTGATACTTCAGAGACATTGATTGGTGTTGGGCAAAGGGTCGAGATAAGCGGCTACCCGCAAGCAGACGGTACTTTTTTAGCGTCATACATTAAAGCCGACACCGATGAAAGTAATGATGGGCATGAATATACCGCTGGGATTGTATCTAATTTAGACGAGGCAACATTACAGTTTACTATTAATGGCGTTGTTATTGATTATAGCTCGGCTGTAATTGATGGCGTATTAGCAAACAATACCTATGTTAAAGTTGAAGGCAATTTAGTTGACGGGGTAATGGTTGCCAATAAGGTTGATGCTAGAACCGTTAAAGAGTCACTTGATATTGATGATGATAGCGTATTACGTTACCAAATAGAGGGGTTAATTACCCAAGTAAGCGCAACATCTATTGGGGTTAATGGGCAAATATTTGACTATGCAAATGATGTTGAGATTGAAGGGGCTGCACTGAATGATTTAACTGTGGGTATGTTTGTTGAGGTTTATGTTAATAACAATTTAGTCACTTCTATCGAATTTAAACAGTCTTCTTATTCATCAGACGGTAAAGTAAAAGGCGTTATAGAAGATATAGACCGTGAAAACAAAACTATCACCGTTAATGCTGTGGTATATGTAATTAATGAATTTAGCCGTTTTGAAGATGATGATGAGCAGTACTTTAGTTTTGCCACTTTAAATATTAATGATTATGTTGAAATTGCCTACCTGCAAACATCACCACTGCCTAGTGTTTTAAAAATTGAAAAAGAAGATCAACACGAATATCAACAAGAATGGGAAATGAAAGGGCAAGTAACTGCAATTTCAAACAATATAATTACGGTTAACGGTGCTGAAATAGTGTTAGTTACTGATGCAAAATACATCATAGATGATGCATTAGTTTCTTTTACAACGTTTTTAAGTCAACTAATTGTTGGAGATCGTGTTGAAGTCGAAGGGCAATACGACACTAATAACTTATTTATTCTTGGTAAGGTTGAACTTGGCCGCAATGATAATGATGGCAGCGACGATGATGGAGGCGATGCAGACCGAGGTGACGATGGTGATGATGACAATGGCAACGATGATAAGCATGTCGGCTATGTTGAATTAGAAGGAACCATTACTCAGCTTTTAACAAATAAGAGCTTTATGCTAAATGGTTACGAAGTGCAGTTATCGGAAAATGCAGAATTAGAGCTAAATGATCGAGATGTAAATTTGATAACTTTTATGGAGGCATTAGCCGTGGGTCGTACCATTGAAGTTGAAGGTCAATGGGTGGAAAATAAATATATCCTTGTTTCTGAAGCTGAGCTAAAGTAAAGAAACGTATTACAATAAATAAAGCCACATTATTGTGGCTTTTTTTATGGCTAGGTAAAAATGATGCATAAAGATAAGTTAATTTCATTCACATTGATTATGATCGTTATTTTTAAGTTGATTGATTTATCAACTGATATTTCAAGCAATATAGAACCTAAGCATATTTGGCAAGAAATCACGCTAATTGCTTTATCGTTAGCATTGTTCGTTTATTTAGTGATTGATATTCATAAGCGCACTATTAATGAAAAGTTAAACTTGGCGCAGTTAAAGGTCTCGAAAGAAAATATAAGGCTTCTTAATCAGCAATTAGAAGACTCTAAAGTCGCATTTTTTAATGAAATTGAAGGGCAGTTCCAAAAGTGGGGATTAACGGCTGCTGAAAAAGAGATTGCACTATTTTTAGTAAAGGGATTATCAACATCAGAGATTGCTAGCATTCGAAATAAATCAGAAAAAACCATTAGTAATCAATCGTCTGCTATTTATAAAAAGGCTGATGTAACTGGCAGGCATGAGCTCGCGGCTCTATTTTTTGAAATGTTGTTGTAAGTTTTTTTAAGTCTTTCATAAATAAAGGTAGTTGCGCTCAGTCGGTTTACTGTTTCAATAATATTTAATTTGATAACACAAAACGCCGATGTGTATTAAATATTAATAGTATCAATCGCTGCCACACAATTGTTTTTTGTTACAATGCTAACAAAGCAATTTAGGATAAATAGCTGTGCTGCCGGTTCAAGACATATATCAACAACTCGTTACTACATTACAAAGTGATCCGATTACCTTACTGCAAGCGCCGCCGGGTGCGGGTAAGTCAACATGGTTACCATTGCAGTTGATGCGCGACGGGCACTTTAAGCACATTGTCATGCTTGAGCCGCGTCGCTTAGCTGCACGTAATATTGCCAACTATTTAGCACAGTGCCAAAACGAAACCGTAGGGCAAAGCGTTGGTTTACGTATCAGGCAGGAAACCAAAGTCAGTGTTAATACCCGCCTTGAAATTGTTACTGAGGGCATGCTCACGCGTATGCTACAAAACGACCCAGAGCTCAGTGGCGTTGACCTACTGATATTTGATGAATTTCATGAGCGCTCTATTGCGGCCGATACCGCATTAGCGTTTGCATTAGAATCTCAAGCTGCACTGCGTGATGATTTAACGATTTTATTGATGTCGGCAACCCTTGATAGCGAACGCTATCAGCAGTTTTTTGATTGTTCAATTATTAGTTCCCACGGGCGTAGCTTTCCCATCGATGAAATTTACATACCCATTAAAGATGAAAGCCGCTGGCTTGACGCTATGGCCAGTATTATCAAACAAGCTTTAGTTGAACAAACAGGCAGTGCGTTAGTTTTTTTGCCCGGTCAATATGAGATCAACCGCGTACAACAAGCGTTGTCAGATTTGCCTGCAAATTGCCATGTAGTTACTCTGTTTGGTGAACAAGATAAAGCATCTCAACAAGCTGCAATTGCCCCTGCGGCCAAAGGTACTCGTAAAGTGGTGCTGACCACCAATGTTGCCGAAACTAGCTTAACCATTGAAGGTATTCGTATTGTGGTTGATAGTGGCAAGCGCCGCGCTGCTAGTTTTAATTTAAAAACTGGCGTTACTGAACTCACCACACAAAGTATTTCTCGCTCATCGGCAATTCAACGAGCTGGGCGGGCTGGGCGTATTGAGCCCGGTGTAGTTTATAGGCTTGGTTCAAAACAAACCTTTGAGCGGCGTAATAGCCATGATGCGCCAGAAATTTTAAGTGCTGATATTAGCCAATTATTATTGGAGGCAAAATTCTGGGGCGCGGAGTTAACTGATCTAAGCTTGTTAGATAGTCCAACAGCACAACAAATACAGCAAGCAACAAAATTACTGCAAATGTTAGAGGCGCTCGATAATAACAATAAATTGACCCCCCTCGGTACACGTATGCTAAGTTTTGGCGCGGATATTCGCCTAGCGCACATGCTAATTAAAGCGCAGCAACTCGAACCTCAGATGCCAGGTATTTATACATTAGCGGCGTATTTAATTGCGTTATTAGAGAGTCGGATTAGCCATGCCGCAGATTTAAGCTTAGCATTACACAGCCAACATGCTCGGCCACATCCGGTATTTAAACAGCAACTGAAATTTTGGTTAAAGCGATTAAAGCTAACTGAAGTACGCGAACTACAAACCACTTATTTGGCTTTGCTGGTGGCGTTTGCTTTTCCTGATCGATTAGCTAAAAAGCGTGGCAATGGTTACTTGCTTGCCAATGGCGCAGGTGCTGAGCTAAACAACGAGCATTGGCATAACGAGGACTACCTTGCAATTGCTTCAATGGGAGGCCAAAAAGGCAGTCGTATTTTTGCAGCTGTTGCGTTTACTCCTGCAGAGATTGAGGATGAACTGACACATTTATTTACTGCACAAACGCGCTATGAATTTGACGAAAAAACAGGGCGCTTTATTCATCAAGATGAAGTCAAACTAGGGGCAATTACAGTTACTAGCCAACCGAGTAAACATCCGCTTGATAAAAGTGAGCGGGCGAAAGCGTGGTTAACTTTATTTCAAAAACAAGGCTTTGAATTATTTAATGAGCAAAGCGACAGTGAGCAGTTACTTATTCGTATGTGTTTAGCCAGTAATTTAGTGCCGGAGCAATTTCCTGTCATCACTAAACAAAGCTTAATCGATGACGCACAGCTTTGGTTAGGTGCTTTTCTGGAAGATATAAAAACCCTCGAACAGTTGAAAAAGTTTAACTACTTTAATGCCTTGCAAAGTTGTTTTAATTGGCAACAACAAAATGCGTTAAATGATTTATTCCCGCTGAGAGTGTCAGTTCCAAGTGGCTCAAATATTCGTATTGAATATCAACTCGACGGCCCTGCAAAACTCAGTGTTCGTATGCAAGAAGTGTACGGCATGACCAGTACGCCAATATTAGCGCAAGGCAAGTTACCCTTATTAATGGAACTACTCTCACCAGCAAGACGACCTTTACAACTAACACAAGATCTTGCTGGCTTTTGGCAAACCAGCTATCGGGAGGTGCAAAAAGAAATGAAAGGTCGTTATCCAAAACACTTTTGGCCTGATAACCCCGCCACCAGTGCGGCTACGAGTAAAGTTAAAAGTAAGATGTGAAGGAGTTAGCAAGGACAAAGTTAGCAAGAGTAAAATTGACTATTAAGCAGTGTTTTATAGTTTAAAAAAAGGTAAGTTAAATACTTATTGACTGCATAAATAAGGAGTTATTTAATGCCACACTTTATTATAGATTGCTCGCAGAGTATCTTGACTCATCATGATGAAGATACCATTAATGAACAAATTCATCACACTGCAAACGCATCGGATTTGTTCGCTGAGCATGAAATTAAAGTCAGAGTAAACCCGTATAATCGTTATTTAGTGGGTAATAAACAGCACGAATTTATTCATGTTTTTGGATATATAATGGAGGGGCGAACGACTGAGCAAAAAGCTGAATTATCAAAAGCGATAGTGACTAAACTTACTCAGATGTTCCCACATATCGACAATATTGCAATGAATGTCAGTGACTTTGAAAAGGCAACATATTGTAATAAAAGCCAGCTTTAAGCAGAACATAGTGAGCGATGCTTCGACAGTGCAGATTGTTTTTTGAAAATCATTTATGGCAAAGTTGAACAGTGATTTTGTGCTTGAGGCAAAATAACTTGATAGAAAAAAGGACTCACCATGAAAAATATAATTGTTGTTTTATGTTTATTTATAAGCACATTAACGTGGTCTCAGACGCTAAGGGTTGTTGATGTATCAACAGAAATCGCCCCTGCGACTAGCTGGTTAGAAGTTGTTGATAGTGGTAAATACGCAAACAGTTGGCAGCAGGCTGGGGCGTTTTTTCAAAAAAATGTACCGCAAGCGCTTTGGGTATCTAAGTTAGAGCAAGTTCGTACGCCGCTAGGTGCTGTTACATCTCGCGAAGGTATCAGTCGTCAAGTGTTAACCTCAATACCGCAACTGCCCGACGGTGATTATGTGATTTTAGAGTTTCAAACTGATTTTGAAAATAAAGCACAGTCGATTGAAACCGTGACATTAAAAAAATCTGCTGAGCAATGGCAAGTGATTGGTTATTTTATCCAGTGAATTAACCTATTATTACTACAGCTGTATTTTTTAACGAAATAAAAAATATAAAATAATTATTAAAAATTGGAGTTTACAAAAATAAAATAATGATAATGACATTTATTGTTGCTGATGTTGCATTAATTTACTTTAGTTGTGGATTGTTGTGCTCTACTAGTGAGTAAGTTATCCAAATGAAATCATGGTATAAAATGGTTGCTATAGTGGGTTGGAAAGTAATATCTAATCATAAGTGGGATTGAAATATTTATAATTATAGTATTTGTTTTTTATTTTATTATACATTTTTACTGATTAATTTTTTATCTTTAATATGTTTCCATTTGGGGTTGATATTTTATTTTTTTTGTTCATAATTAACGCGCTTAATCGCGTTGAAATGGAATTTAAAAGATAATTATTAAGGAATGACATGAAAAAGATATTATTAACAATTGCAATGGCGTTTGTTTTGGCCGCATGTAATAGCACCTCACAAGGCCGTGATTTTGATATGGAAGTTGTAAAAGGCTTCAAAAAAGGCGAAACAACTCAAGAGCAAGTCAAAGAAGCGATTGGCGACCCTATGGGCGTTAATGATATAGGTAATGACGAAGTTGTATGGACATACAGCTACAGCGAAGGTCAAGGCGGTGGTGTAGGCTTTATTCCATACGCAGGCCATGTCGGTGGTTCTCAAAATGAGACAAAGAATGTAACAATCCGTTTTAATGCTAAAGGCATTGTATCAGGTTTATCATTCAATGAATCAGCAGGTAGTTCTTCACACCTATAACTCGTTACTATCTATTTCAACGCATTTCTATTACGGCTGCTTAGCAGTCGTAATACCCCTATTATTTATCCTCTCCCTAAATCAATCACTTTTTTATATTAAATGGTCATTAAGTTTTATATTTATTTTAAAGTAAATTATAGGCTGGTTGTTAGTCTAATGACTTTTTATTTAAATAAGTTATTGAGTGTGTTAATTTTATTATGCATTGAAAGTGCCGGTGAACATTAAAATAATTTAATTAAAAAGGTATGGGTCTTAAGTTGTAGAAGATTCGCTACATGCTTACTGAGATTGTCCAGAACAAGCCAGCCTTTTAGATGATATTTTATAAGAGTATTTTATAAAACCATCCGGCGAAGCGTGATTTATTATAAAAAGACTATACATTTTAGTTTGTTGCTGTTTTGATAGAGTGATAATTAAACACAATGCAAGAGAGCATAATGAAATACGTTACTTTTTTATTGTTAGCTGTTATCGCAACTTTTAACTTACATGCAAAAGACGAAAATAACGAACTAGAAGGACTCGCCCAGCAATATTTTTCCACCATGACGGCAACTCAGGCGCCTAAAGCTAGCAGTAAAGAACTAGAAGCTTTTTTAGCGTTACTCACTGACGATGTTGCTAATCAACACCTACCTTATCAAAGCGATGATTCTCGTTCACCTGACGGTAAGGCCATGATGCGCAAAGGTATGACTTTTTATCTAGGTGCCCACACTGAATATGAAGCAAAGTTACTTGATACTTTCATATTTAATAATACCGCGATTGCGATTCGTTACACGCAACACGCGAAAGGTGTGCACCCGCAAAACAAGCAACTGATTGAATACACCCAAACGTTGATGGATGTTCTGGAAATTGAAAACGGTAAGATTGCGGTGATCCGTAAATACCATGAGTAATTTTTAAATAGCGGTGTGAAGGTTATTTTTAGTTTTGCTTTAATCAATACCTTAGCGTACTTTTAGAGATTACCTTTGTTAGCTTTAATAGGAATTAAAATGAATAAAGTAATTGGTATTGTGTTGATCTGTATTGGAGTTGCACTGGCTTTTTGGGGTTATGACGTTTATGACTCTGCAAGTGCGCAAATTACGCGAACTTTTAGTGGTGATACACCCATTGAGGCTTGGGCTGGAATGGTCGGTGGTGTTGTCTGTATCGTATTGGGTGCGCTGAGAGTTAAAAATTAACAGTAACTGATTCTTTTAAGATAGATGATCTAACTTGAAGAACTACTTACATTTACGATGGTATTAAATACTTTTGGCTCATATTATTATTAATGGTTTAAAGCACAACAGCAGATAGTATAAAAGAAGGTAAGAAAGGTGTTCCCCAAGTATGCGGCACTCGGTGTCAGTCCTGAAACCATAAGGTCTCAGGGCGGGAATCTGCGGTTTGCCGTAGGCTTCTCGGTACATGCCGAGCTTGCACAATAGCAGACGAACAGAAACCCTAACATAAAATTTATCGGCTCAGGGACTTAACCAAGCTCCAACACCCTAGGGAACAAATTCAGTATATAAGACATAAGCCAATCCTTACACCCCAAATTCAAAATAATTATACTGTTCGAGTGATTTTCCAGCACTGGTAACTGGCTATTTACTTTTCGGATTGCTTTTTGACCTCAATCATACTTTTCATTGGAGTTGCTATTTATCGAGTGGTAGCATTGACTTAATTAGCCAAGCGAAGATCTCAGCATGAACGAATTACCAGATTACCAACAAGCCCAATTACTATTGGAAAAAAACGAAATATTTGTCACTCCTTCAGAAGCACACGGCGTGATCAGTGGATTATTAGCCTGCGGCTTGAGTATTGAAGCCAAAGAATACTTAGGCTTATTAAGCGATGTGTTTAATGATGGCCAAGCATTTAGCCATGATCTGAAAGAATTTTTTGCCATTATTTATAAGCAAGTTGTAGAAAGCTTTAACAACGAAGAGTTTCAATTTGATTTATTTTTACCAAGTGATGACGAAACCTTAGTAGATCAAGCGAATGGTTTAGTGTCATGGGTCGCTGGGTTTATGCTTGGTTTTGGCTTAAAGCAAAAAGATTATGGCAAGTTATCAGCTGATGTAAAAGAAGTGATCAGTGATTTTAGTGAAATTACGCGTTTAGATACCATGTTTGATGAAACCGAAGAAGACAGCCAAGCATTGCACGAAGTAATTGAATATGTGCGAGTTTCTGCGCTGTTGTGTTTTGCTGAACTTGGTCAAGAGCAAGCGCCAAAAAGCACTAAAAAAACACTTCACTAAGTTAAAATTAACAGTATAAACAGGGTTTATAATGCCAACAGTTAAAATAGAAAAAGCAGAGTTTAAAGCACGCAGAGATCGTTTACTTGCCATGATGGAACCAAACAGTGTGGCTATCATTCCAGCGGCAAGTGAAGTAACCCGCAGCCGTGATACTGAATATGCGTTTCGCCAAGATAGCGACTTCTTCTACCTAACTGGCTTTAATGAACCCGATGCAGTGTTAGTGCTTTGCCCAAGCAGCGATACACCGAGTACGCTGTTTTGTTTGAACAAAGATAAGCTGGCGGAAATTTGGCATGGTCGTCGTATTGGTTTTGAAAAAGCTAAAAAAGATTATTTATTCGACCAAACATGTGCACTGAGTGAACTAACTGAACAATTATTGAATTTGGTGAACGGCCAGCAGATTTTATTTTATGCACAAGGTACTTATCCACAGTTTGACGATAAAGTGTGGGCGTTATTAAATACGCTGCGTGGCGCGCCTAAAAAAGGTTATAAAGCGCCACATACGATTAAAGATATTCGTGGTTTAGTGCACGAAATGCGTTTATTTAAATCACCTGCTGAGGTGAATATTATGCGCCAAGCGTGTGAAATAAGTGCCCAAGGACATATTCGTGCTATGCAGTTTGCAAAGCCAGGCGCTACCGAATATCAGCTAGAAGCCGAGCTTCATCATCATTACGCTATGCATGGTGCGCGTCATCCCGCCTATGGCACCATTGTCGGCGGTGGCGATAACGCCAATATATTGCATTACACTGCTAACAGTGATGTGCTGACCGACGGTGATTTAGTGCTGATTGATTCTGGCGCTGAACTGCAAGGTTACGCGGCAGATATTACGCGTACTTTCCCTATTAATGGGCAATTTAGTCAACCTCAAGCTGAGCTTTATAACATTGTTCTAGCGGCGCAAGCAGCAGCGTTTACTGAAGTAAAGCCCGGTGGTAGCTTATCAAAGGCTAATAAATTAGCGATGACAGTGCTCACCCAAGGCTTAGTTGATTTAGGTATTTTGCAAGGTGAGTTACAAGAGTTACTTGATAACCAAGCATGTAAAGCATTTTATATGCACGGCCTTGGTCATTGGCTTGGCCTTGATGTGCATGATGTAGGCGACTATAAAAAAGACGAAAAAGAACGCCCATTTGAAGCTGGTATGGTACTCACTATTGAACCTGGCTTGTATGTTAGCCTAGATGCGCAAGCACCTGAGCAATATAAGGGCATTGGTATTCGTATTGAAGATAACCTGTTAGTGACCGAGCAAGGCCACGAAAATCTTACCTTGAGTGTGCCAAAAAGTATCAGCGAGATTGAAGCGTTAATGCAAAAGCAAGCAATTAACCGCTAGGAGCATAACGTGGCAGAGCAGTTTGATGTTGTTATTATCGGTGGTGGCTTAGCGGGTGCCAGTTGTGCGCTGAGTCTTGCGAAACATGCGCCACAATTAACGATTGCGGTGGTTGAAGCAAATCAACCAAGCACTGAACACCATCCTAGTTTTGACGACCGAAGTATCGCCTTAGCACAACAATCGGTGCAATTTTTACAGACCATTAATGCCTTTGATATTGATGCCTCATTTGCTGCGGCAATTAAAAAAGTGACCGTGTCGGATCGCGGTCACTTTGGTAAAACGCAGATCGATTGTGCGCAGTTTTCACAGTCAGCTCTAGGTTATGTTGTTGAGGTAAATCCGTTTGGTCGTGCTTTACATCAACAACTTGCAGCTACCCAAGTGGTCATGTATTGCCCTGACAGTGTTGCAGATATTACCTATCATCATGACTTTGCAAGTATTACTTTGCAGTCTGGTGCTCAACTTAATGGCCAATTAGTGGTGATTGCCGACGGTGCGCAATCGGCTACTCGCCAGCTGGCAAAGATCAATTTTACTCCTGAGCCTTATTCACAAGGGGCGATCATTGCCAATATTGAAGTGGCAGGTGGTCATCATAACCATGCTTTTGAGCGCTTTACTGAGCATGGACCAATGGCATTACTCCCGATGAGTAATAACCGTTACTCGTTAGTATGGTGTATGGATAAAGCCGATATTGACGCGCATATGCAGCTTGACGACAGCGCTTTTGTAAGTGCTTTGCAAACTGCATTTGGTTATCGTGGCGGGCAATTTACTAAAGTCGGCATGCGTGCAAACTATCCACTGGTGTATGGTCGTGCAGAGTCATTAAGTGCTCACCGTACGGTACTAATTGGCAATGCAGGGCATGCGATTCATCCTATTGCAGGGCAGGGCTTTAATTTAGGCCTGCGCGATGTGCAACTTCTATGTGAATTAGTAAATAGCGAATTGGCAATTGGCAGTTACCTATTTACCCGTGAATATGCCAAACAACGTAACCAAGATATAACCACTGTAATGACGTTAACAGATTCTTTAGTGCGGTTATTTTCAAACTCATCACGAATACTCGCATTTGGTCGCAGCTGTGGTCTATTCTCCATGGATTTGTGTGCTTCTTTAAAAACACCTTTAGCTAAGCAATTAATGGGTCAGGTTAAACAAGGTAAACGACTATGAAACAGACACAAGTATGTGTTGTGGGGGGCGGCTGTGTTGGCTTAACCCTCGCGCTGGGGCTTGTTAAAGCCAATATAAGTGTAGTAGTAATTGATGCTGCAGCAAAACAAGTATTGCCAGGCGATGAATACGCTTTGCGCGTAAGTGCACTGAGCCTTGCCAGCCAACACTTGTTTGAATCTTTGCAAGTGTGGCCTGAGATCATTGCTCAAAGAGCACGCGCCTATACCCATATGGATGTGCGCGACCAAGATAGCTTTGGCAAAATTGCTTTTAACAGCGATGAACTGGACCTTCCTCATTTAGGTCATATTGTTGAAAACGACATCATTCGTTATGCACTGATCAATGAATTAGAACAATACAGCCAAGCAACGCTTATGTTTGATACACGCTATCAACAAATACACCAAAGTGACAATGACGTCTTTATAACCTTAGACTCTGGTGAGCCAGTTATAGCCAAGTTATTAGTGGCAGCCGATGGCGCAAATTCAGCGATTCGGAAACAGTTTAATTTGCCCATTACGTTTAAAGATTATGATCATAACGCCATCGTTGCGACGGTAAGAACCACTGAGCCACATAATAATACTGCGCGCCAAGTATTTTTACCTACTGGACCACTGGCGTTTTTACCGCTGCCAGATGCCAATACGCACTCAATTGTATGGTCAACCAGTCCTGCGCATTGCCAAACGTTACTAGCCATGGATGATAGCGATTTTAATAAAGCAGTTATGGCAGCCCTTGATGGCCAATGCGGTTTATGTGAGGTACAAAGTGCGCGCACAGCGTTCCCTTTGAAAATGCGTTACGCGCAGCAATGGGTGACAGGTAAAGTGGTATTAATGGGCGATGCCGCACATACCATTCATCCGTTAGCAGGACTTGGTATGAACTTAGGCCTTAAAGATGCCGCTTACCTTATTGAGCTGTTAACTGCTGACAATAAAGAGTTTGCCAGTAATCGACTATTGCGTGATTACGAGCGTACCCGCAAGCTTGATGCACAAAAGCATATTGCCATGATGCAAGGCTTAAAAGAATTATTTGCAGGCGCTAACCCACTTAAAAAACTGGTACGTGGTGTGGGTTTAAGCTTGGTTGATAACTTAGGCCCAATTAAGCACCTGTTTGCCAAGCAAGCGATAGGGAAGTAGCAGAGATTCATTTTGTTTGATTAATACCTAAATTGCATTGCTTCGTATCAGTCGATGGCTAAATAGCATGCAATATTAATTAGGTGTTAATTAATGGAGAACAAAATGAAAAATAAAACGGCAGTAACGCTATTGTGTGCAAGTTTATGCTCAACTTACAGCTTTGCAGATGACGACAAGGTTATCTATTTAACGTTTGATGATGGCCCGATTAATGCCACCTCAGGGCTAATTGATGCTTTAGATGAGGCACAAATAAAAGCGACATTTTTTATCAATGCTTTTCACATGTATGGTGAAGGCGATGAAAATGAACAACACTCACAATTAGCATTAGCTAAGCTTTTAAATAGCGGTCACCTTTTAGCTAACCATAGTTATGACCATATGTTGCATAATTGCACGGATGGAGAGCGCTCTGGTGCTGTTTATTGTAACGAAGTTGGTTTATGGCCAGTTAAATCCTACCAAGATGTAAGTATCGATTATGATTACTTTGAGCTTAATACTCAAAAGGTCTTGGCGTTATTACCTAATGCAGAAAGCTTCCCAAACTTTAAAATGAGAACAATGGCACGCTTGCCGTATACAAATGCGTGGCGTGTTACGAAAACTTTTAAAGGTGATGGTTTATGCGCAACATCTGATAATTTACCACCTTGGGATCCAGCTTTTTCTTGTGATCCACAGGTTTCTACCAATAGCTCACAAGTCGCAGTAAAAATATCTGATAAATTAGCAAGCGAAGACTATAAGGTTTATGGTTGGGATTTTGATTGGGGCCCAGTGAACTGGGGCGTTGATTACCCTGCAGAAACAATGGCAGATGGTATTCAAATGGTCGAAAGCATTAATCAAATCGTCAATACTTGCCCTGGCAAAACAATGGACCCTGTCAATAGCCGCACGCAAAACTTAGATTGCAGCGATGGATTAGCAGCGAATAAAGTAGTGATACTCACCCATGACTTTTTGTTTGAAGATGGTCCGCGCGGGCTAGGTGCGACGATTAACTTGCCCAAAATTAAAAGCTTTGTTGAGCACGCAAGAGCAGAAGGTTATCGATTTGATACACTTGATAATTATGCGCCTCAATGGCAACAAAACAGGCAATACGAAGCTACTAATTTTGTAAGTTATCAAGATAAAATTTATTCTGTGTTACAAGCACATTATTCCCAAAGTAATTGGCAGCCTTCAAACACGCCTGCATTGTGGTTACTTGAAAAATAACGGTATTTATAAAAGGTAGGTAGCCCTACCTTTTTACTCTTTCACACTAATGATTTTTGTTTTAAGCGCTTTCTAAATTGGCTTGGTGTTGTCCCTTTTAGTGTTAAAAAGCGGCGATTAAAGTTAGAGGTATTTTTAAACCCACATTGATCGCTGATAGCCGTAATAGCGCGGTTAGTATTGATCAATAGCTTACAAGCTTGACCAATTCTTAACTGGTTAATAAATTCTGTTAAAGTGCGTTCCATGCGCTTTTTAAAAAAGCGGTGAAAGTGGTTAGTGCTCATATGCGCCATGTTAGCTAATTGTTCTGCGCTTAAGCCCTCAGTGTAATGGCGATAAATATAATCAATCACTTTATCAAATTTATCTTTTGCGGGATCAGTTTTATTAGTGTAGCAAAAACTCGCGCTAGAAAGCTGCTGAGGGACTGCTTCTTGGCTCATTAAATACAGTAATTTAAATAAACCTAAATATTGCTCAAAAGGGTTACTGACCTCGATTTTTTCAAAATATGATTTCGCTATCATCGCTGTTTTAGTCGAGAATTTAAGGCCTTGTCGCGCAGCGATTAATAACTCTTCAAGTATGGCAAATTCAGGGTGACTAGTAATTTGCTGACTAAGCCATTTTTTTGGAATTTGTGCAACGTGAACAACTTGTACACTGTTATCTATATTCGGTGACGATTGCCAAGTATGGGGCAAATCAGCACCAAGGATCACTAGATCAAGTTCGCCATAAGGAGCAATGTAATCGCCAATATGGCATACCCCTTGACTGTTTAAAGTAAGGCAAATCTCAAAGTCTGGATGGTAATGCCAATTAAATGGAATGTAATCAAGCGTATATTTACAATAGCGCCACGATGAATTGGTATTAGGAATGACTTTTTCACACATTGCCCGCATGACGACCTCCTTATTTATTTTAGTCCCTATATTGAACAATTTTTAGCAGTCTAAGTAATACTTTTCAATTCACTTTTAGTATTAATCTATTGCACGCGATTCTTTGCTAACAGGACATTGAACATTTTGCCATCAAAATTAACATTCCTTTGATAGGAAAGTACCGGATAAAGTGTCAATTGTACTGCTTAACACGAATGCGGCGCGATACCCTAGTAACGCTTTCAATAACAATAAATAGGGGACTAGGAATGAAAAACATCAACAAAGCATCGCTTAAACTATCGACATTGGCGATATGTATCTCAGCACTATACGTCAGTCCAATGGCATTAGCTGCAGCTCAAACTCAAGCTGACAGTGATATAGAAACCATTGAAGTGCGTGGCATTCGTCGCTCTTTAGAAGCGTCAATGAACACTAAGCGTTTTGCAGATGGAGTGGTAGATGCCATTACCGCAGAAGATATTGGTAAATTTCCGGATAAAAACATTGGTGATGCACTACAACGTATTTCAGGAGTGACGGTTGACCGCCAATATGGTGAGGTAAATGGCGTAACTATTCGTGGTACTGCACCAGAGCAATCAAGAATATTACTCAATGGTCAAACAGTAGCAAGCACCTCATGGTACGATTTAGGCCCAGCGACACGTACTTTTAATATGGAATTGTTATCAGCAGAGCAAGTGTCGGGTGTGCAAGTGTATAAAACACCGGAGGCAGATATCGAAGAAGGAGCACTGGGAGGAACCGTTAACTTAACGACTCGTAAACCTCTGGAGTTAGATGCAAATACGTTACTGCTCTCTGCAGAGTTGGCACAAAGTTCATTGTATGATGAGACGGATCCTGGTGCATCAATTCTTGCTAGTTGGAAAAATGAAGATGAAAAATTTGGTATTTTAGCTGCGTACTCTTATGAACAATTAACTTCAGGGCGCCATGTACTTGAGTCTATTGGCGGCTACTATGAGTACTTTGCAGAAAACCAAGCAACAGGACAAGAATCGACAGTCGGTGCATGGAGTTTAGGTTCGCAAGCATTTAAGTCTGAGCGTGAGCGGACCAGCGCGCAATTAACCGCGCAGTTTGCACCAACCGATAATATGGAGTTTGTGCTTGATTATTTTCGTTTTGAATTTGATAACCCGCATGTAAACCATAACTTTCTGACGGTTGGCGCCCGTGGTGCGGGTTCTACTAATGTAACCAACAATGCATTAGGCGGTACCGAGCAAGCAACTACATTACCTGCATATGCTTCTATTATTTATAATCCAGTAGTGCGTAATGCCGTTAATATGAAAGCTGATGTACTAAACCTAACTGGTAAGTTTCAAGGTGATGGCTTTGAACTCAGTGGTGTAATTGGAAAATCAACATCAGATGGCGGCACGCAATTTGGCGCATCTTCATGGTGGATCCCAGCCTCAGATGAAGGAGGTAAAATAGGTGATCCTGCATTTCCTAATGGACAAAACAGCACTGATGGTGGTTTTACTTATGATGCTACTGGTCCTTATCAAGTTTGGCTAACTTCGCTAGATGCTACCGATGCAACGCAATTTAAACATGCGCAAGAAGCAAATTTTGATACCACAGTGCAAGAGCATGATGTGAGTTATGCTCAAGCTGATGTTAAATTTGAGTTAGATGGTAATTTCTTTACTGCAATCAAGACCGGCATTAAATTTAATAGTAGCGAATTTTCGCGCATTGCATTTAACCGTAATCCAGACGAAGTACTTGGTTTTGTTCCCGATGGTAATTTATCAAATTGGAGTGATGGCGTATTAACTGGGCTGCATTCACAAAGCTCTGGTCATACGCTTGATGCATATGCCTCACTTGATACAGATAAATGGTGGGATTTCATTAGCGGTAAATATGCAGCTGGCGAACTGACCGAAGTCGCTAACTTAGGTAATACTTTTTCAGTGGATGAAGATATGATCGCCATTTACGCGAAGGCTGATTTTAGTGGCGAAAACTACCGAGGTAATATTGGTTTACGTTACGTTGAGACTGAGCAAACATCGAGCGGCTACGCCGACGGCGCGGTTTTCAAAGAGACGGTCGATTATAATAACTTACTCCCTAGCGTAAACTTTGCTTATGATTTATCGGATGACATTATTATTCGCGCGGCAGCATCACAAGTTATGTCTCGCGCAAACTACAGTGATTTAAAACCCGGCTTAGCAATTAATGCCAATTTTGGTAGCGCCACAGGGGGAAATCCTGATCTAAAACCCTATGAAGCTAACCAGGGCGATATTGCTATAGAGTATTACTTTACAAGCGCTTCTATGGCATCAGCAGGATTTTTCAGCAAACAAATTGATAACGTTGTTTTTTCGACTGAAGCGGTTGAATTTGTAGATGGCTGTGGCGCCAGCCCAGATCTATATGAGCAATGCCGTGTTACTCGTCCTCGTAGTAACGGCGAAGGCTCTGTAAATGGTATTGAACTGCAACTACAGCATAGCTTTGCTAACGGTTTTGGGGTGGTGACTAACTATACGTACGTAGACAGTGAAACAACCACGCCAGATGGCTCAAAAGAAATGGTACCAGGTGTTTCTGAAAACAGTTTTAATGCATCAGTGTTCTTTGAGAACGATATTATCAGCACTCGTTTAGCATATAACTGGCGCAGTGAATGGATTGGTGTTGGTGCAGCCCAAGCAGTTAAAAACGATAACTATCAACAAATTGATGCGTCAATCATCTGGCATGCCATGGAAAACTTAGATGTTAGCCTTGAAGGCGTTAACTTAACCAACGAAGTGGTGCAATCGTACGATACTAACTTTGCTTTAACGCAAAATACTATCGAGTTTGGTTCACGTTATTACCTTGGTGTAAGTTATAAATTCTAATGGAGATAGGCCGCCACTTGGCGGCCTTTTTTAGTTATGGCTATCATAAATAAATTAGTAATTTTAGGCGGTGGTAGTGCGGGTTGGATGTGCGCTGCGTATTTATCAAAGCAGCATCCTGAATTAGCTATTAGTGTTATTGAATCGAGTAAAATTGGCAGTATTGGCGTTGGTGAAGGTTCAACACCACACTTAAAAAACTTTATGGATTCACTCGGTATTAGTGAACAACAATGGATGCCCAAGTGCGATGCAAGCTACAAAGCAGGCATTTACTTTAATAATTGGAATGGCGATGAACGTTGTTATTTCCATCCATTTTATAGCGACATGGATGAAAAAACTGCCGAAGTTTATTTTGTAAACGCTAATGCCCGAAGGCGCGGTAATGGCGATTGGCAAGCCCCAGATGAGTATTTTTTAACAGGCCATATCGCAAAACAAAATTTAAGTCCAAAAGTGCATACACCTATGCTCAAAGAGCAAACTTATGGTTATCATTTTGATGCCATAAAATTAGCGGGTGTGCTAAAAGCCTATGCACAAGAGAATGGGGTTGAACACATTGATGGTGAGTTTAGCCACGCGCATATAAACGACAATGGCAATATAGCTGATATTACGCTGTTTGATGGACGACAAATTAATGGCGACATGTTTATCGATGCCAGTGGTTTTAATGCACTGTTAATTGAGCAAACACTGGGTACACCTTTTAATTCATTTGCTGATGAACTACTTAACGACCGTGCTGTAGCCGTGGCGACGCCAATTTCTAGCGATGCTGTGATGCCATGTGCCACTCAATCTACGGCGTTAAGTGCCGGTTGGTGTTGGCAAATTCCGCTCACTAGCCGTATTGGTAACGGCTATGTGTATAGCTCAAAACATATCACTGATGAGCAAGCCCTGTATGAGCTTGCCCTGCAATTAAACATAAATCCACAAAATAGCGCGTTTCGGCATTTAAAAATGAAAGTCGGCTGTATGCAGTCTGCATGGCAAAGCAATGTCATGGCTATAGGGTTGGCGCAGAGCTTTATTGAGCCCATCGAAGCGACATCTTTGATGGTTACTCAACATAGTATTAAGTTATTTAGCCAAGCCTTAACAAAGCTAAAAAACAACGAGCAGTCATTAAAAGTAGCTGAACACGTCAATCAACAACTCCATCAATTAGTGTATGGCATTAAAGATTATGTGGTTGCGCATTATGCAACTAGCTTACGCACCGACAGTGAATACTGGCTTACAGCCAAGCAACTGAATCACAGCTCTAGTGCTTTAAAGTCTTTACTAAAAGCATGGCTTAATGGCGATGATTTTGATGCGTATTTGTCAAAGCTTACCCAACAGCAAGTTTATTTTAGACCTAGTTGGTATTGCTTACTTGGTGGCATGGACTACCAAAGCTCGCTGTGCCAGCAGTCATTTGAACCCGCTTGCGCTGCAATTTGTAATGGCGCAAAAATGTATTTGCATGAACTGTGTAATAAGCATTGTAAACCACATGCAGAGCAACTACATGCAATGAAGACTGCATAAAGTGAGTTGAAAAGTATCAACAAGCCGTAGAGTAGTGCCGCATAACTCATTTTATGATGGCAGACTTAGCTAATTAAGAGTGGTGATTAATTATTCCCTTGAATCATTTTGTTTGTATGCCCACGAACAGATGGCTATCGCCACTCTATTTATTTTTAGAATGAGACTTTCAGGTAGAACAATTATGAAAAGAAATTATTTGATAGTGCTACTAGTACTGGTTACCTTTTTTGTTATTTCATTTATAACGAACTTATTAGCGCCGATATTTCCGGCTCTGATCCAAAGCTATAATATAGGTTTAACCCTTGCTGGTTTTTTCCCATTTGCATTTTTTATCGCGTATGGAGTGATGTCGATCCCCGCAGGGTTGTTAGTGCAAAGCTTAGGTGAAAAAAAGGTCATGCTCATAGCATTCTCACTGGCATTATTTGGCAGTGTGTTATTTGTTAGCTTGCCGATTTTTGCTGTTGCAATGTCAGCATTATTTTTGATCGGTACCGCCATGGCTCTATTGCAAGTGGCAATTAATCCGTTACTTCGAGCCAGTGGCGGCTCTAAACATTTTGCGGTTTTTTCGGTCGCAGCCCAGTTAATGTTTGGTGGTGCAGCGACCTTATCACCGCTGGTATATAGCGCGCTTGTTAAAGCAGATTCACAAGCACAGAGCCAAAACTGGTTATTGCAATTAGTACCCGCCGATATGACTTGGCTAAGTATGTACTTATTATTTGCACTGTTATGCACAGTGATGTTGGTGGTTATTAGCGTGTTACCGATAAAACACAACACCCAAGCAGAAAATCCGCAACAAGGCAGTATCAAACAAAGCTTACAATTATTTAAAGACCCCACCGTGATCAAGTTCTTTTTTGCCATCGTGGCTTATGTGGCGCTTGAGCAAGGAGTGGCTAATTCAATTTCAGTATTTTTACAAACCTATCACCAACTTGACCCAAATACAGGCGGAGCACAGATAGTGAGTCAGTTTTGGCTATCACTGACATTAGGCTGCTTATTGGGCATCGTGCTGTTAAAACTCTTTGATGCTAAACATGTGTTACTTACTTTTAGTGTTGGTGCGGCGGTTAGTCTATTTACCGCATTATTTGCACATACTGAGCTGGCATTATGGGCGTTTCCTGCGGTTGGGTTTTTCTTATCAATTATGTGGTCGGTGATATTTTCGTTGGCATTAAACTCAGTTGCAAAAGGGCATGGCACTGTATCTGGTATTTTATGCACAGGGATTGTCGGCGGTGCATTTGCCTCGCCTATTATTGGTGCGGTGAGTGAGCTTACAGGTAGCTTACAAATATCACTATTACTGCTGTTAATGCCGCTTGGTTATATTTTTAGTGTCGGTATTTGGGCTAACCCACTGGTTGCTAATCACACGCTTAAAAGTAATCCACAGACAGCAAAGCTTGCTGAAAGTAACTAATGACAAAAGAGGTTGTAATGTCACAAACTTTATTATGTGTTGACCTTGGTGGCACCAAAGCGCTGGTCGCAAAAGTAACCGCAACAGGTGTAATAGAAAAACGCTATTTTGATGTGGACGGCTCAGCAAGTAAGCAGCAAACAAACGACTTTTTATGTCGAATCATCAAGCAAGTGGTTGATAATACTTGCATTGGTATCGTCGTAGGTGTACCTAGCATGGTGCTGATGGAAACTGGCGAAGTGATCGAAACGGTTAATATCCCCAATTGGAAAAATGTGCAGTTAAAGCAGCTATTAAGCACACATTTTAAACTGCCCGTACGGGTGCATAATGATGCAAATTGTTTTGCTATGGGAGAATTTACTCAAGGTAATTTTAAATCAGATACGAATTTAATTGGCATTTGCCTAGGCACTGGACTTGGCGCCGGGCTGGTGCTTAATGGTCGATTATATACGGGTAAGCACTCAGCCGCAGGAGAGTTTGGCAGTTTTAGTTATTTACAAGGGATTATTGAGCACTTTACCTCTGGGCAGTTTTTTATTAATCAAGGTACAACGGGCAAGCAAGCTTACCAAGAGGCATTGGCAAATGACGCACACGCACAACGTTTATTTGATGAGTTTGGCAAGCATCTCGCTCATGCAATAAACCATGTGATACTCGCGTTTGACCCTGACGTTATTGTACTAGGTGGCTCGGTTGCACAATCATCAGCGTGCTTTTTACCTAGTTTGCATATTCAGTTAGCTAAGTTAGTTAACCCAGTTATTTTGCAGTCGTTAGATATTCGTATTAGTGAGCTTGGCGACGATGCTCCATTATTTGGCAGCCATGCGTTATTTATAAACGACATGGCTTATGAGCAATCGTTGGGAGCTAGCTATGCGTAGAATTATATTATTGGTGCTTGCCATATGTTCGGCTGCAGTTTTTGCTAAAGCACCATCGCAGACTGAGTTAGATACCCTCGCGCAGCAGTTATTGGTAAAATATGAGTTACTTTCGGCAAAGCCCGATACTTGCCCTGCACCTCATCAAAAGCAGTGTTACTTATCGCGTTTGACGTTCAGCACACCTTTTGATGCAAACAGTCAACAGTGGTCAATTTATTTTAGTCAGCTAATGCCAATTTATAGCACTGACTCGTCGCAGTTTACCATTACGCATATCAATGGCGATTTACACCAAATAAAGCCCTCCTCGGCATTTGCCGGATTTAAACAAAATACGCCGATAAGTATAGAGTTTTATAGTCAAGAATCGCAAATTACTCGCGCTGAGTTTATGCCTAATTACATATTGGCAAGTGCGGGTTTAACAAGCCGGGTTATTAACAGTACTAAAACCGCGATTGATCCTGACACTAAGCTAGAGTTACAACCATATTTAGCACCATTTTTAACCTATGAACAACTACAAACGAGTAACGACGATGCGACACCATGGATGGATGCGGAGTATTTATATGAAAGTGAGTCTCGGCCTATATTAAATACGCCACCGCTGAGTTTGATCCCAAAGCCGGTCGCTTTAACTTTATTATCAGGTGAGGCTGTAGATTTAAGCCAAGGCCTAAATCTACAGCTAGCGAATGATATTGATCAAGTACAACTTACAGCGGCAATAGCACGCTTAGCACGTTTTGGTATTAAGCAGCATAGCCAAGGGATTAAAACCACGCTCAATTTAGATTTAGCAGCTGATAACCCAGAGGCTTACACGTTAAAAATTCAACATGAGCAAATAACGATTAGCGCAACGAGTTCTGCAGGGGTATTTTATGCGTTGCAGAGCATCGCAGGGTTAGTCAGCCTTGATAATTTAACTATCCCAGCACTTAATATTACTGATGCGCCGCGTTATGAATTTAGAGGCATGCACATTGATGTAGCACGCAATTTTCGTTCAAAAACATTTATTTTAAATACCATAGAGCAAATGGCCGCCTATAAGCTTAATAAATTACACTTACATTTAGCGGATGATGAAGGCTGGCGATTGGCTATTAACGACTTACCAGAGCTTACGGAAGTCGGTGCCAAGCGTTGCTTAGATTTAACCGAACAGCGTTGTTTGTTACCACAGCTAGGCGCAGGACTTGATAGTCAATCAGCGGTAAATGGTTACTACAGCCAGAATGACTATATTGAAATATTAAAATATGCTCAAGCGCACTTTATTGAAGTGATCCCATCACTTGATATGCCAGGGCATTCGCGCGCGGCAATTGTTGCAATGGAGGCAAGGTTTAACCGTTTAATAGGCCAAGGAAAAAGCGAACAGGCGCTTCAGTATCGTTTAGTCGAACCCGCTGATAAAACTCAGTACAGTTCAATCCAGCATTATCAAGATAACACCTTAAATGTTTGTTTAGAATCGACTTATCAATTTATCGGTAAAGTGCTCGATGAAGTAAACGCATTACATGTGCAAGCCGGTGTGCCTCTTAAAACTTACCATATTGGCGCCGATGAGACGGCTGGTGCGTGGGTTGACTCTCCAAGCTGTCGGCGTTTGCAAAACCAACAACCGGCGCTGCATTCATTTAATGGCTATTTTATTGAAAAAGTCAGTGCCATGGTCGCTAAAAAAGGCTTTAAAGTGGCCGGATGGAGCGACGGTATGAACGACGTTACGCTAAAGAGCATGCCAGCAAATGTGCAGTCAAATGCGTGGGCAACGCTGAGCGATGGTGGGCATGAGGTTGCGCATCGTCATGCTAACCAAGGCTGGGATGTGGTGTTATCAAGCCCGGATGTAACTTATTTTGACTTCCCATATCAGTCGCATCCGCAAGAGCCGGGGAATCACTGGGCGAGTCGCGCGATTGACAGTAAAAAAGTGTTTGAGTTTATGCCGGATAATTTGCCTGCGCATGCTGAAATTTGGCGTTCGGTAAACAATCATCATTACAGTGCTGATGATCGTAAAACGATGCGCACAAAACCTTTTATTGGTTTGCAAGGGCATTTATGGTCAGAGCTCATTCGCAGTGACAGGCAAGCTGAGTACATGTTATATCCGCGGTTATTAGCGCTTGCAGAGCGAGCTTGGCATAAAGCGCCATGGGAATTAGATTATAACGGGCAAGGCGCTAAGTATGATCAAAATACAGGCCATTTTAATACAACGCTTAAGCAACAAAAAGCAGCTGATTGGCAGCGTTTTGCGGCGTTAGTTGGCTTTAAAGAATTTGCAAAGCTAGAGCAAGCAGGGCGCTTTTATCGTTTACCTAGCGTAGCTGCACAACAACAAAGTGAAGGCTTAGATGCATTTACTTTGTATCCGGGGATTGTCATCGAATATCAAAATAGTCTTGGCAATTGGCTCATTTATGATGATGAAAATAAAGCCACTAATGTAAAGCAAGTTCGTACGCTTTCTCAAAGAGGTATCCGTAAAGGGCGATCATTGGCGGTGAAATAAAAGCCTTTTAAGCGTTGCTTATTATAAAGCCTTATAACAAACAGGGTCGATTTTTTGCTTTTTAAAAATGATAGCGCTGTCATTTTTGTTGGTGTATGATTAATTTAATGTAATAAAAATGATTTTAGGATTGCAGCGCCTTGGTTTATAGAGCTTTCACGGCGTAATGCTAAAATAATTAATTAAAATAAACTGTTGAGATAAATTTATGGAAGCAACTGTCGAGTGTGAAGCAAACACTAAACATAGTATTTGGCTGCCAATGACATTGGCAGGATCAATGTTTTTCATTCTAGGTTGTATAACCTGGCTAAATGGCGCTATTACACCGTTTTTACAGCAAATGTTGGTGTTATCGCCACTGCAAGCCTCGTTTATTATTTCCTCATTTTATATTGCCGTAACAGTCGCTGGCATCCCATCTGCAATGCTTATTAAGCGTGTAGGTTACAAAAATGGTATGGCAATTGGCTGTGCAGTAATGGCCGCGTCAGCCTTGATGTATATTCCTGCCGCTAAAATGCAGATGATTGAAATATTTTTATTCGCACAGCTAATGATAGGTGTTGGGCAAACAATCCTACAAACAGCGGTAAATCCGTATGTTGTTAAAATGGGATCTGAAAAATCAGCGGCAGTTCGTGTATGTATTATGGGCTTACTGAATAAATTTGCTGGGGTTATCGTGCCTGTTATTTTTGCTGCCGTTGTTGTCAGCGGTGTAGTCGCTGATGGTGAGCAATTATCACAACAGCAAAAAGATGCGATGGCGAATAGTCTTATTTTACCTTATATGGCAATTGCAGGTTTGATCTTTGCGTTTGCAGCATTTGCTAAATTTTCATCGCTACCTGATTTGGTTTTTGAAGAGTCTGAAGGTAATGGTAAAGGCGAAGTAAAAGAAGCACTAAAACATCCTCACCTAGTGCTGGGTGTAATTGGTATTGCCTTATATGTTGCTGTTGAAGTGATTGCCGCAGATACCATTGGCTCTTACGCATTACAGATTGGGATTGCCGATTACTCAGTGATGACCTCATACACCATGGCGTGCATGTTGGTTGGTTATGCCATTGGTATTGCACTTATTCCCCGTTTTATGTCGCAGCAAAATGCGCTCGTTATGTCTGGGCTTGCAGGTATTGTAACTGTACTTGCAGTAATAATGGGAAGTAACGACTCATTTATTCTTGCTAACATATTATTAGTACCATTTGGTGGCCCTGAGCTGCCAGATCCATTGTTATGTATTGCCCTACTTGGTTTTGCCAATGCCATGGTGTGGCCGGCAATATGGCCGTTAGCATTAACTGGCTTAGGTCGTTTAACTGGCACTGCATCCGGTTTACTTATTATGGGTATTGCAGGTGGTGCATTAGGCCCATTACTGATTGGTTTAGGTAACGTAGCAGGCTTAGGTGCGCAAGGTGCTTACGCCTTGATGATCCCAAGTTACTTATTCATCTTATTCTATGCGCTTAAAGGCCATAAAATGAGAAGTTGGAAGTAGATTAAAGTTGGCGAGAGTAAAGTTAGCTCGTTAAGAAAGTTTGTAAGTGAGCAAAAGCGCGATTTATAACACATCGCGCTTTTTCTTTTTTAATCAGTGTTTATTTAATTTCATACTGAGCCAACAACTTATCGACTTCATCTAATTTAAGCTTCAAGTCGCCATATACTTCTGGACAGTCGTTGTAAAAGCAGAGGTTTTCTCTAAAGTGTTTATTAACAAGCACTGCTTTCTCAATAATCTCTTTATTACTCACTATTCCTTGCTGCAGCTTCTCTACTAAAAGACGAATGTAACAGCTTGCTATATCATTCGCCTCCATAGCATTGTGTTTACATTTTAAAATATAATTTTGAAAGTGTGGAAAATAAAGATTAAAAAGTGGTGGAGTGATTTTCCTTAGCTCACTGGCGCTCTCAATAACACTCATATCAAACGTTACGAATATCTGTTGCTCCGTACGATTAAAAAAGTCTTGTTTGGCATACTTTACGTCAGGTGAAGCGTCGGGCATGGTGATGCATTCATCCCATAAAGCCTCAAGGTCTAATTCAGTTTCCATCAAATCTACTCCTAGAAAATGAGCTGCAATATGCAGCTCATGAAAATATAGTTATTTTATTCTACAGACGATGCCTGTTATTACTTTTGCAATTCCTCTACCAGAACCTTTACATTGCGACTTTTCTTTTTCTCTTTGGTTTTGATATTTATTTTTTTACTTCCCTGTGTTTTACAGCCCTTTCATAAACTTGTCTGTGGTTTTTAGCAATATTTTTAATTTGTTTTATTTTCTTAGCATGCCGACCAGGCTGCCATTTATCGTCCCATTTCTAGTAGTTGGTAGTTGGTAGTTGGTAGTTGTTTGCTATTAGATTTTGAAATTAAATTGATGTGTGAATACTAGTATTAATTGAACTGTAATGAATACAAAGCAAAAAGCCGTGCTTGATTTAACAAACACGACTTTTATAATTTTAGCCTTTA
>NZ_JACJEE010000037.1:0-44740 GCF_014163915.1 Pseudoalteromonas sp. SR41-8 | reverse complement strand
AGAATGCCCAAAGTATTGAAGTTGAGCAAAAGAGCAGCGCAGAAACCACAGTCGAACAGCCGCTTGGGCAAAACAATGATGTAGTTGATGCTACACCCGAAGCAGTAATAACAAGCGAACCTGCGACGATAAAGGTAACAGCCCCAGAACCAGTGCGCACTGAGTCGGATTCGTTATTAATGCCAAGTTTATTGTTGTTAGTAGTTTTATTATTAGCTGCAATGTTGCTGCTGCGCTTACGGGCTAACAAAAAAGCAGTTGAAACTGCACCGCTAATTCCTGCAACTGATGAGGCTTCAAGTACAGAAGCCGCTGTATCAAAATTAACCCCCGCAAAAGCTGAGCCCGTAGCAAGCGAATCCACTGTTGCGCCAAAAAAAGCGGTTATAGCAGAGCAAGTAGTGATTGCAACTCCACAAACTGAAGTGATAAGTGCAGACGATGTGAACGTAAAAGTTGAGCTAACGCAGCGGCTTTTTAAAAATGAGCATGATTTTAAAGAGCCTGAAGTGCGTATGTTTGATCCTGATGCGCCATTACCAGGTCAGAAGCCACAACAACCTAAAGACGTCATAAAGCCTGCGACGATAAATGTTGAAGCTGATCTTGAAACTAATTTAGAACCACACCAAACGACCACAACAGAGCTCGATAGCGAAGCTGAGCAATTACCTAAAATGGATGATGAAAACGTTATTCATTGCGCAACGAATGAAGTAGCAAATGAAATTGTCCATTCGGATGCTGTTAATAGTAGTGGCCAAGTGCTCACATCAGGCCTTTCGCAAATGAGGGAAGTTAAGCTATCAACGACCGTGGATGTTCAACCACAAGCTGATACTTTAACGGTAACTGACAGTGATGATGAAATAGCACAGGCGCTTGCGGCATTAAACGATGAATTAGCAGCAGAGCAGCATAGTGCATCAGAGCACGATGAAAGAGATGATATATCTGGCGCATTTGTAGCAGATCCAAATCAGAGTAAAGCTAACCCATTTGCTAATTTATCACTCGACCCCACTTGGGATCCAAATTCAAAAGAAAAGCCGACGATTGTCCCGAAAAAAACAGTGCCAAAATCAGCCAAATTAATTGCAGCACAGGAGCGTGCAAAACAGTTAAAAACTGACGATTAATATATTAATTGTCGCTGGAGATTGATTATCCAAAGCTCAGACTATTTCGTTTAGTAGCAGCCTGCTCTGGGCTGTTACTTGCTGCTATAAATTACTTTGTTTGTATGAGTTAATATTACGAACCGCTTCACCCTTTTAGCATGTCGCCAACTAAAAAATAAAATCACAACGGTAATAAACAAACAAATACAGACAATCCCCATTAATGAAGAGGCATGCTGTAATAAGCTTGTTTGGGGGAGTGACTTTACGTTTTGAGTAGCTAACCTAATCGATTGCATGCCTTTTTTGGGTAGGATGATTTCATAGACATGATCATTAGGTTGTACTTCGGCACGTTGTAAGTTGCCCGCTGTTTGCCAATGTAATTCAAACTGTTGGCGCTTTACTCGCTGATGCCCAGTACACCATAATGCATTAATGGTGGCGTTTTCTTTAGTTTTACAGCGCGCTGGCAACTCATAGAAATTGCGCCATGCAGTCTGTTTTGCCGTGTTGTTATATGAGTGTAGATAAAAACCAGCTGTTATTGGTGATTCAATTATATTCGCGAAGCTGTCTTTATCGGTTGATGTTGTGATGTTTTCTCTGCGATTACAAAAATCAGCTAATCCAGTGAATAGTGTTGTGTCAGGTTGTTCTAATTGCGGTTGTGTCAAAGGGGAGTAAACAGCGGATGCAGTACATAGCGGGCTGAAACTGAGGGAGATTAATATAAAAATCCATTTTTTCATTAGTTACGTCCTGTAAAAGATGAACTTACAGCCTACCATTATTTTTTGTTATTGCAACTTTATAGGTACAACTAAACAAGACGGTAACCGTTAAAAGCGGAGATCTGTCTTAAAAGCGCATGAAAAAATTATTGTTGATTCTAAGTGTGTCAGTACATTGTTGTTAGTGGGATGATACACAATCCCGAGTAACGGTGGTTTTATTGGACCTAATATGAATCTATTCGGTGGTGCAGACCCATTGAAAAATAAAGTGTCAATATTAAAACCGTTAACCAGCTTTGGGTAAACGGTTTTAATATACTTTAATGCATGCCTAAGTAGTAATAGAGCATTGTGAAAGGTAAATTATTAGTTTACGTTTAGCGTTTTTGTGCCACATAACCACTAAAGCCAAGTGTTTTAAAATACAACTTGCCACTATTGAAGCCTGTTTCATCGAGTAAGTCGGCAAGACGAATTCTATCAAGTGGGAAAAACTCATGCTCAAAATTATGCTGCATGCGCTCTACCCCTGTTTCAGTTAAGCCTAATTGTTTGCTGAGTATCAATTGGGCATCACGCTCAAAAAGTGTTTCTGGACGCATTAAATCGGCTAAATATAATTGCCCATGTGCTTTTAGCTGTGTGCTAATTGCTTGCAACATGGCTTTTTTATCGCCGTTATCTGCCACAAAGTGCATCACTAATAAGCATAATGCGGCATCCGCTTGTTGTTTAAGTTCGGATGGCGAGCCTAAGTGTAAAGTAACCCGTTCGCTAATCCCAAGCTCAACAAATCGTTGCTTTGCGATATCGAGCATGTCTTGTGAGGTATCTTGTGCAGTAAAATGCCATTTAGGCTGCAAGGCAGCAAGGAGGGCGACTTCTTTACCGGTACCGGCGCCTATTACCAAAATATGCGCTTCATCGCCGAGCGTTGCTTGTAGTTGCGCTGCGGTACTGCTGTGCAGTAATTCATACCCCGGTACTAAACGAGGAATGCGAGAATCATACTGCGTTGCTTCGTCTTGTGTAAATGTTGGCATTACTATTCCTTAAATAATTGTAACAGTCGAATAGCCACCAGGTTTCTTGGCGACATGAACTTGGGTAGCAACCCGTTCTGTCATTTGAGATACATGGGAGATCACGCCCACTTTGCGCCCCTGCGCTTGTAATGAATCAAGTGCATCCATGGCAATGCTTAATGTTTCACTGTCTAACGTACCAAAGCCTTCGTCAATAAACAAAGAGTTAATACTTACTTTATTGGATGACAAAGATGCAAGGCCCAGCGCAAGTGCCAACGAGACTAAAAACGACTCGCCGCCGGATAAGGTATTAACTGAACGTTGCTCATCAGCCATGTCCTTATCAACAATGGCGATATCCAAGGTTTGCTCAATAGCTGTAAGTTCATAGCGTTTGTTTAACGTTCGTAAGTGGCTGTTTGCATAGTGTAATAATATTTTTAGCGTTTGCGTTTGTGCTAAGTTACGCATGGTTTTACCCGTTGCATCACCCAACACTTTATTAAGTACATGCCATTGCTCGACGTGTTTTTGCACGGTTGCCAATTCAGTTTGTTTGCCTTGCAGCGCCTGACGGTTTTGATTGTGCTGTTCAAGTACAGTATTGGTTGCAAGCTGTGCTTTGTGCTGCGCAGCTTGCTGATCGTTTAAATTGGCTAACTGTTGAATAAGCTCAGCATGGCTTTGCTTAGGTTTATCGCTGTTTTGATGCTGTAAGTAAGCGTGTTTGTGCTGCTTTAACGCGGCATTTTCATCTATTAAAGCTTGCGCTAATTGTTCATGTTGCTTTAAATGCGTTTTAATTTCATCGCTACTTAGTGTTAGTAAAATTGTGACCTGTTCGTGGCTTGCATCGCTGTAGCGGCTTTTAAATTCAGCAAACCATTGATTATAGCGAGTATCGAGGTCGGCTTGTTCTTGCGTATTTTCAAGTAGCCGTTGCTCGAGGCCTTGCAGCGTTATCGCGTGCTCGTCGCGTTGTTTTATCGCGTTATCGTGCGCTTTTTGGCTGTGCTGAAGCTGTGCTTGGCATTGCTCTTGTTGAGCAGCTAGCTTCGTTTGGTAGTCGTCAGCACTAATGTGTTCATTATTAAATAGCGCTAAGCGCTCACTTTGCGAGCTGCTATGTTGTTGCTGTGCTTTGGCTAAATCATCATTTAGGTTTTTTAAGATCAGCTCCGCATCACTGATCAGCGGTGTAAACTGCTGCATCTGTTGGTCAGCGCTATCGAGTTGTTTTTGCGCTTGCTCAAGTTGCTCTTGGTTGTGCTGATATTGCTCAACTTGCTGGTTTAACTCAGTTAAATCAAGTGTATTATTTTGCAGTTGTTGCCAAAATTGAGCCTCTTGAAATTGTGAACCAAGGGTCGCGGTTAGCTCATTAATTTGTGTGCTTAGCTCACTTAGCTTGCTATTGAGCTGGCTTTGTTGATTGCTTAGTTCAAGGTGGCGTGTATGTAACTGTTGTTGAGCTTGCTGCTCATTTTTAAAGATACTTTGCAGTTGGTTTACCTGCTCTTGCAAGTTGCGTTGTTGTTTTTGTGTTGCATAATACTGTGTTTTTTGTTCATTGAGCGCAATGTAACTGGCCTCCAATTGCTCTGAGGTTAAGTCATTAAGTTCAGTGCGGGCCGCTTGCATGGTATGTTTTATTTCAAGCTGTTTAGTCTGTGCAGTCTGTACCGCTTGGCTGTGTTGTGTGTGTTCAGCAACGAGCACAGCATGCTGAGTTTGATGCGAGTGAAGCTCTGCTAGGGCATTTTCGTAGTGCTGTTTTGCAGTTTTATAGTCATTTTCAAAAGCAGCGATTAAGTTAGTTAATTGCTGATCTGCGAATGGGTGTTCGGTTGCTCCACATACCACACAAGGTTCATTTGGCGTAAGTTGAGCACGTAAATGTTCGACACTTTCGCTGGCACGCAAGCGAGCTTGATTTAGTGCGTATTCACTGTGTTTAAGCGTTTGTTCTCGTGTTACTAGGTTCTGGGTTAGCGTTGTTTGTGTTTGCTCGCCCTGACTTAGTTTGCTTGCAATAACACTTTGTTGTTGCGTGCTTTGCTTTAGCTCTTGATTAAACTGTTTGTAACGCTCGCGTTGCTCTTTTAAGTAATCGATACTTTTAAGTTTGGCATCACATTGCTCAATATTAAATTGGCCGTGTTGCTTGTTGAGTTGATCAAGCTTTTGTTGTTCGCTTAAAAGTGTTTGTTCGCTTAGCGTCAGTTTTTTAGTTTGTGTTTCCAGCTGCTCGTTTTGCCGTATAAGCTCAGCTGCTAACTGTGTACTTTGTTCAGTCGTTGTTGCAAATTGCTGCTTAGCGTGCAAAAACTGATTAAAGCTATGCTGATAGTAATTCCAATCACTTGCTAGTTGCTTAAGTTGACTATGCTGGGTTAGCCATTGCTGGTGTTGCTCGGAATGTTTTTTTGCTTGTTGATGACTTGCTTGGCTTTGTTTAAATTGCTGCTGTAAATGAGTAAGTTGTTTTTGCTCTTTTTCATTTTGCCTTGTAATGCTGGTTATTGTTTGTGTTTGCATCGCAAGGTGATTGTCGAGCTCACGCGCTTTAGCAATGATTGGTTCTGCGCTTTTTTGCTGTTGTTTCGCCCTTTGCAAGCTCTCGTTGTGCTTTTCAAGTGCGCTGGCAAGATCAGTAATGAGTGCCATATGATCGATACTCTTTAAATCATTTACCTTGGTATTTAGTTCATTATTTTGCGCCGTTAAGCTTTTAAAGCGATTGCGATTGTCTTTAATTTCCAGTGCACTTTGCGCTTGTTTAGCCTGTTCACTTTGTGTTGCAATGGCTTTAAGCGCTGTACTGGCTTGTTGTTGATTTTGTTGTGCTAGATTAAGTGCTTGCTCTAAGCTATTGGCTTGCTTATACCAGTTTATACCCTGCTCGATGCCAGCTAAGGTTTTTGTAGTATCTTCAATTTGCTGTTTTAAATCATCAAGTAGTTGAGTTTTCGCGGCAAGTTCTTCGTCAGTGAGTAAGGTATAACTGGCTAAACTGGCTTTGAGCAATTCGAGTTTATTTAGCTGTTCTTTATGGCGCTCAAAAATACGTTTACCAATCAAGCTAAATTTATCTGTGCCAGTTAAGCATTCTAAAAGCTGGGCTCGTTCATCACCCGTGGCCTTTAAAAATGCCGCAAACTCATGTTGCGCTAATAATACCGCCCGCGAGAATTGTTCAAAGTTGAGCCCTATTTTACTTTCGACTTCTTTTATGGTGTTGCTTTTATCAGCTATTAGCGTTTCGTCTGGCAAAGTATAGAGGCTGTGCTCAGCTACTTTTAACTTGCCGGTTATTTTTTTATGAGTTCTTTGAATGGTATAGCGCGCGCGATAGAGCTGTTTATCTTGGCCTAAAAAATCGACCTCGGCAAAACCTTCCCATTTGCCCTTACGTAATAAGTTACGTGGATCATTTAACTTTATACTGTCGCCATTAAAATCTATTAAGTTACCTTTATCACCTCTTAATCGAGCTGTTTTGGTATAAAGGGCTAAGCAAATCGCATCTAAAAAAGTGCTTTTTCCTGCACCGGTGTCGCCCGTTATGGCAAATAAACCAGCATCTCTTAACGGTGCTTTGGTAAAGTCGATTTCGGCGTCAACAATTGAGGCTAAGTTATGGATGCGTACTGCGGTTATTTTCATAGTTGTTCTTGCTCCGCAAGTTCGCTTATTACATCGTTTAAAAGGGCTTTTAGCTCATCCGGGACAGCTTGCCCCGCCATGTCTTTGTTATTGGCAAACGCTTGCTCTAATAACATTTGCGGGTTGAGCATTTCGACTTGGCTTAAATCTTCAAAGACAGTTAAACGCTGCTCTTTATTTTGCTGACGAACGCGTTCTATGCCGCAAAAGCGCACTTCTTTGTTCTCTAGTGCTTTTTCAATTTGTTCTCGAAAAGTTGTATCGGTATCCCCTGCACTGAGCTTTACTCTTAAATACGGAGCTTGGCTATATTGGCTTAGGTCTAGGCTCGATAGTTGTTGGCATAATTGTTCAAGAGGTACGCACTCACCTTCAGGTAATAGAATCACTTCTGTTGGGCGAGGAATGTAAAGGGGGTTTACAGTCACTGCAATCGTATCATCAGTGGTGGTTGTAAACTCAGCAACACTTACTTGGTGTTTATAGTTGCGCTCTGAAAACGACATCGGCATTGGTGTACCGCTATAGCGGATAGTCTCGGACTTTGCGACTATTTGCGCTTTATGCAAGTGGCCCAGCGCAACGTAATCAGCATGATTGCTAAACACGTTTGCTGTGACTGATTCTTCTCCGCCAATTATCAAATTTCGCTCAGAATCACTGGAGATATCGCCGCCCTTGGCATGTAAGTGCCCCATCACTATCAGCGGCGTTGTTGCAGGCTTATCAATGAGCGCATGCTCAATACTTAGCTGGTACGCCTTAGCTATGCCTTGAGCGTAATCGTGACCGTTTTCAGTGTGACTAAGTGAACTAACATCACTGGCACGTAAAAATGGCATTGCAACGATATGAGCTGTTACAGAGTTGCTATTTAAACGCAGTACCACATCTGCTGGATTATTCGCATCAAAACGGCCTACGACCTGAGTATCAAACTGAGCAAGCAGCGGCTGGGCGGCCATTATGCGATTTGCAGAATCATGATTACCGGCAATAAGCACTATTTGCAATGCAGGGCAGTGCTTTTTGGCATCTTTTATAAATTGGTAGAGTTGATTTTCACTGCTAGCAGGCGGGGTAGCTGTGTGATAAATATCACCAGCGACTAACAGCAGATCTATTTGTTGTGTGACGAGCGTGTCTATCAGCCAACTGAAAAACACCTGATGCTCTTGGCAGCGATTGTGTTCGTAAAATTGTTGGCCTAAATGCCAATCTGAGGTATGTAAGACTTTCATGTCACGCTCTTAAAAAACAGTTAAGAGCGTCAATATACCCAAGCTAAATTAAGATGCAAGGGCACAAGCTGAATCTTTAACTTGTTAGGTTATACCAAGCAAAGATCACCATGGGTAAAGCTAACAATGCCAGCACTAATGGTACTTTGAGTGCTTTGGTTTGTTTGGCCTGCAGTACTTTTAACGCATTCGTTTCGTTACAGGCAGCTACTTTATCAATATAAAAATAACCTGAATCTAAATACTGTTTACAACTTTGTTCATCTGCTGGAATTGCAATTACTTCTTGTTGTTTTTTTAGGATATAAAAATCCATATGCCCACCGCATTTTACTAGTATGTTGAAACACTTTTGAGGAGAAAAGCGATGCTTTTAACCCCCTCAAATCAAAAAAGTGGGCGATTTTAAATACAAATGACTATAAAGGTCAACTAAAGAATTCATTATTTAGCCATTAATACAAAAATAGCCGAAATTAAGCTAAAAGTTATGCTTATAACCACCAAACTACTGCATAAAACAAGCCACTTTTTACGTTTTTTACTATGTTTTGGAAAGCGATCGAGTGCGTCGTTTTTATCGCAAGCCGCAACGACTTCAACAAACTCGAAGCCCCGCTTTTGATATTCATTTAGTTGCTCAGTCTGAGCTGGAATTGCCGCAACACTATTATCTTTTTTTACAATGTAAAATTTCATTGGTTACCCCTGCAAGCTGTCAGCTAGCTTATTCAATACTATGGTAAGAGGGTTTACTACTCATCGTTTAGGTTAACGTGTTTACAAATTGTAAAGCTAACTGTAATAGACTTGCATTAATTAAGCCTGAATTTCGTACAAAAGTTGCTGTAAACCCCCTTTACAATAATTGCCTTGTTGTTAATCATCAGTATTTAAGAATAAGTTATTTTTTACCCTATAAATGCGGCGGTTTATCGCTATTTTATTGAATATATCTGACTATTTTGACAAAGTATGCTTACGAAAAATTAACAGGATTAATTATGAAAAAAGCAGTTGTAACTTTAGGGGCTATATTTTTACCGTTAGCTCTCTCAAGTACTGTCATGGCTTCTGCAGTTGAGCAAACAAAAGGCAGTTATGTTGATAAGTTTCGCCAACTCGATGAAGTGCTGCCTACACCGAATGTTTATCGCAGTGCAGCAGGTGAACCTGGTGAAAAATACTGGCAACAGCATGTTAATTACGACATCGATGTAAAGCTTGATGAAAAAGCGCGTCGCTTAACAGCAAGTCAAACCATAGAGTATAAAAATAATTCACCACACACACTCAAGTATTTATGGTTGCAACTCGATCAAAATATTTTTAAAAGTGACTCTATTGCAGAACGTACTGCTACATTTAATGGTTCTGCCTTGCAGGGAGATCCACAACCCAAAGCAACTAAATTAAGTTTAAGCCAGCTACGTCGTCAACAATTTATGAGTGACAATGAACTTGGCTTTACAATTGCTAATGTTAAAGATGACAACGGTAAAGAATTAAAAGTCACAGTTGTTGATACACTAATGCGTATTGACTTAAATGAACCACTGAAACCAGGCAAAGACACCGAATTCAGCATGGACTTTGCTTTTAACATCGTTGAAGAAGATGCCGTTGGCGCTCGCTCTGGTTACGAGCATTTTGAAAAAGATGGCAACGATATATTCTTACTTGCTCAATGGTTTCCACGTTTAGCTGCTTATACAGATTACGAAGCATGGACTAATAAAGCCTTTTTAGGCAGTGGTGAGTTTACGCTAGAATTTGGTGATTATGATGTTGAGATCACTGTTCCTGCCGATCATATCGTCTCAGCAACGGGTAAGCTTGATAATGCTAGTAGCGTGCTGACCCGTACTCAGCGAAACCGTTTAGAACAAGCCAAAAATACAAAGCGTCCAGTATTTATCGTTACTGAAGATGAAGCCTTAGAAAATGAAAAAGAAGGCACAGACAAGACCAAAACATGGCACTTTAAAGCGGAAAATGTGCGTGACTTTGCATGGGCGTCGTCGCGTAAATTTATGTGGGATGCAAAAGGTTACCAACAAGGAGGTAATGATCAGCCATTAGTGATGGCTATGTCATTTTTCCCCAAAGAAGGTGGCGATCTATGGAAGAAGTATTCGACCGAAGCAATCGTACATACAATGGAAGTTTATTCGCGCTTTTCATTTGATTATCCATACCCTGTTGCGCAGTCAGTCAATGGTCCAGTAGGCGGTATGGAATACCCAATGATCACATTTAATGGCCCACGAACTGAGTTACAGGATGACGGTTCGCGTACTTATTCACAAGCTGAAAAGCGCTTTTTAATTGGCGTGGTGATCCACGAGGTTGGTCATATTTATTTTCCTATGGTGGTGAACTCTGATGAGCGCCAATGGACTTGGATGGATGAAGGTTTAAACAGCTTTTTAGATGGTGTTGCTGGGCGTGAATGGGATCCAACTATTCCATGGGGGGTTGAACCGCGTGACGTTGTTGCCTACATGAAGTCTGAAAATCAAGTGCCGGTAATGACTCAGTCAGACAGCGTACTGCGTTTAGGGCCTAATGCTTATACCAAACCTGCGGCCGCACTAAATATTTTGCGTGAAGTGATTTTAGGCCGTGAGCTGTTTGATTTTGCGTTTAAAGAGTACGCCCAGCGTTGGAAGTACAAGCGCCCTACCCCTGCTGATTTTTTCCGTACCATGGAAGAAGCATCAGGTGTTGATTTAGATTGGTTCTGGCGTGGCTGGTTCTATAGCACTGATCATGTTGATATCTCGCTCGATAAAGTCTATCAATTACGTTTAGATACTAAAAATCCTGATATAGATTTTAATCGCCTACGTGATATTGAAGCGGCTAAACCTATGCCACTATTTGTGGAACGCAATAAGGCTGAAGCTAAAAAGCTATGGGTTGAAGAAAACTCCGACGTAACTGATTTCTACGATGAAAACGACCGCTTCACTGTTACTAACAAAGAGCGCAACTCGTATAATAAATTTTTAAAAGGCTTAGAGCCATGGGAGCGTAAAGTACTCGATCGCGCAGTTGCAGAAGATAAAAACTATTACGTGCTTGAATTTTCGAATTTAGGCGGCCTAGTAATGCCAATTTTACTTGAGCTTACCTATGAAGATGGTACTAAAGAAGATCGTATGATCCCTGCCGAAATCTGGCGTCGCAACCACAAACATGTGCAAAAACTTATTATTACTGATAAGAACAAGACTTTGGTATCTGTAACGGTTGATCCTCGTTGGGAAACTGCAGACGTAGATGTTGAAAATAATAACTACCCTCGTCGTATTATTCCTTCACGTATTGAAGTGTATAAAAAAGAGCAAAGTAAAGCCAAAGTCAGCCGCGATATCATGCATGATATTAAAACTGAACTAAAAACAGATGACGAAAAAGATGACGCTAAGGAACAAGAATAATGCGTTTTATGCTTATTATTCTTGCTTTTATAGTTGCTATGCCTGCGACGGCACATCAACTTAAAGCATCAGTAACTACTGTTTTATTCAATAAACGTACTAGCAATATTGAGCTAATGCATCGTTTTTATTTACATGATACCGAGCATGCTGTGGAGCATTTATTTGCCGGTGGCGCCGATATTATTAGTAATAAAGAAGATCAACAACGCTTTGTAGATTACATCGAATCACATGTTGCTTTACAAACACTCGATGGAGAGCCGCTAGTGTTGAAAGAAGTGGGTGCGCAAGTTGATGGTAAGTTTTTTTGGGTTTACCAAGAAGCACCGATCCCAAAGGATATTAAAGGTATCCGTATGAGTCACGGCGCGCTGCGCGATTTATGGCCTGCGCAAGTGAATATGGTTAATGTTGAAGGTAAAGGCAAAGTGAAAACACTGCACTTTACCCAAGATGACACTTGGCTAGAAGCGCGCTTTGAACCAGCTAATACAGCGGTAGAGCAAACAAAGTAGGCAAGTTTAATAGTCCCCCAACCGACGCGCACAGTGGTTTTGTGCGCGTTTTTTATTAATTTTTAATTAAATACGAATATGTTTCTTTTCATATCCAATTGCTTAAACTATCTTAAAGTAAGTAATTTGGATGAAAATTAAATCATATACAAGGAGTGGTATGAACACGTATCAAAGTGCAGTAGCTGGGGTTATTTTTGATTTAGATGGCACCTTAGTATCATCTGAACTTGATTTTACTCTTATCAAAGCTCAAGTCGGGTGTCCTGACGAGCTTGATCTACTTAGTTTTATTGATGGTCTTCCTTCGCCTTACATGCGTGAGGAAGCAATGAATATTGTCCATCAACATGAGCTTATAGATGCTCAACATGCAACGTTGTTACCCGGCGTAGCGCAAGCTATCGCGTGTTTAAAAGAGCAAGCAATACCAATGGCAATCGTGACTCGCAATTACGATCGCGCTACTGCGCTGAAATTAAAAAATAATCCGTTGCCAATTCAAACAGTACTCACGCGTAGTGATGCCCCCCCTAAGCCAGATCCGAGCGCTTTGAATGCAATTGCAACGTTATGGGGAATAGATCAGCAACACATACTTTATGTTGGTGATTATCTTTATGATATCCAGGCTGCACATAATGCCAATATGCGTGCTTGCTTATATGCACCGAGTGATGTGCCTGCATATGCAGATCAAGCTGATTATATTCTGCACCATTTTTCTGAATTGCCTAACTTAATAAATAATTTAGGACAAACACGACAATCACGTATTTTAAATGTCTCCATTTAAAGGTATTAAATATGTTATGTTAAATAGTGCGTTGTTTAACTTTTATAAACATGAGTACTGTCAAATGAAATGTCATAATTGTGATTTTGCAGTCATTTAATCACTAGCTCAATACCGCGCTAATTGTTAAAATGTTGCCAATATCGAGTTTCCAATAGAGGCATAAGATGGGCAGAGCATTTGAAGTACGTAAAAGCTCCATGGCGAAAACAGCCAATGCTAAAACCAAAGTTAATTCTAAGTACGGTAAAGAAATTTACGTAGCAGCAAAAAATGGTGAACCTGATCCAGAAGTAAACCAGTCGCTAAAACGCTTAATCGAACGCGCAAAGCGAGATCAAGTACCAGCACATGTCATCGAAAAAGCGATAGAAAAAGCTGCTGGCGGAGCTGGTGAGGATTATGCAACAGCCCGTTACGAAGGCTATGGCCCAGGTAGCTGTATGGTGATTGTTGACTGTTTAACAGATAACCCAAATCGTACTATTAAAGATGTTCGCTTACCGTTTACTAAAACTGATTCAAAAATAGGTACACCAGGCTGTGTAGCACATATGTTTGATCATTTAGCTGTACTTGGCTTTAGTGGTGACGATGATGAAGTGGTACTTGAAGCTTTAATGATGGCTGATGTTGATGTAACCGATGTAGAAGTTGAAGATGGCAAAGTATCGGTTTTTGCTCCACATACCGAGTATTACAAAGCAAAAACAGCATTAGAAGAGGCGTTTGAAGGTATTATTTTTGAAGTTGACGAAATCACCTTTGTACCACAAGTGCATATAGAAATTAATGATGCTGATGTTATCGCTAATTTTGATAAATTTATTGCAATGTTGGAAGATTGTGACGACGTACAAAACGTTTATCATAACGCCACGGTAGTGAATTAGGCTGAAGTTATAAAGTTATAAAGTTAGCAAGTTAGTAGTTTCGAGAAGATGCAAAAGCGCATTTCATTGTTGGAATGTGCTTTTTTGTTGTTGATAGCTTATTTTTCTGAATGCTGATTATTCAGGAAAGTTATGGTTAAAGGATAATTTAAGCAAAAAAAACCAGCCCGAGGGCTGGCAATATGACACTAACAAACTCGAAGGGGAGCTATTGTTGCGCTTTATATCTTATACGAAACGCATGCAATAATGGTTCAGTATAACCACTGGGTTGTTTAACTCCTTCTAATACAAGGGCTAATGCAGCTTGATATGCAATACTTTGTGCTAAGCTTTGCACTGAATCGGCCATATTAACATAAGCCGGATCCCCTTCATTTTGGCCATCCACTACTTTTGCCATTTTCGCCATAGTAGTTTCTATTTGTGCCTGCGTGCATACACCATGCTGCAACCAGTTAGCCATATGTTGGCTTGAAATACGTAGTGTAGCCCTATCTTCCATTAATCCTATATGGTTAATGTCAGGCACTTTAGAACAGCCTACACCTTGATCAATCCAACGTACTACATAACCTAAAATACCTTGAGCATTGTTATCCAGCTCTGCCTGAATATCTTCTTTGCTCAAACTATTAGGATCAACCATCAAAGGCGGAGTTAATAGTTCTGTTAAACTAGCTTGTTGACGCTGGGCAATCGCTTTTTGACAGGCAAACACATCAACGTCATGATAGTGCATAGCATGTAAGGTGGCTGCAGTAGGGGAGGGCACCCAAGCAGTATTAGCGCCTGCTTGCGGATGGGCAATTTTTTGCTCCATCATCAACGCCATTTTATCGGGCATTGGCCACATACCTTTGCCTATTTGTGCGCGACCACTTAACCCGGTTTGCAAACCGATATCGACATTTCTGTCTTCATAAGCATTGATCCAAGGTTGTTGTTTAATGGCTGCTTTTGGTAATACTACACCTGCTTGCATTGAGGTATGAATTTCATCACCTGTACGGTCTAAAAAGCCAGTATTGATAAATACCACACGTTGTTTAGCAGCATTAATACAGGCTTTTAAGTTCACCGATGTACGGCGCTCTTCATCCATAATGCCCATTTTGATGGTGTTTTTGGGTAACTGTAAAAGCTGTTCAATACGACTAAATAATGTATTGGTAAAAGCAACTTCTTCAGGACCATGCATTTTCGGTTTGACGATATTGATACTGGCTGCAGTTGAATTTTTTACCGGGCTATTGCCATTTAAGTCATGCAGTGCGGCAGTGACCGTGATCATTGCATCCATGATACCTTCAAATACGTCGCGGCCTTGGCTATCTTGAATCGCAGGGTTTGTCATTAAATGGCCAACATTACGCACAAACATCATACTACGCCCTTTTAGACTTAGCGGTTTCCCATCAATACCTGAATAACTGCGGTCTTTAGCGAGTGTACGCTCAATCGTTTTGCCATCTTTTGTGAATGACTCAGCGAGAGTTCCTTTCATTAAGCCTAACCAATTTTGATACACTTGCACTTTATCTTCGCCGTCAACGGCGGCAACGGAGTCTTCACAATCCATAATGGTGGTAAGTGCAGCTTCGAGGAGGACGTCTTTTAAGCCCGCTTTGTCGGCTGCACCAATGCTATGATTATGATCTATTTGTAGCTCTATATGGAGGCCATGACTGAGTAATAAAATTGCACTGGGGTTTTGTGCTTCACCTTGAAAACCAATAAGTTGCGCTGGTTGTTTTAAGCCTGTTTGTGAGCTATCACGTAAGGTGATGATGAGCTGGCCATTAACTACCGAATAATTAGTACTTTCAATATGTGAGCCATTTTCAAGTGGTAACGCTTTATCTAAAAACTGCCTTGCGTAGGCCATTACTTTAAAACCGCGAACAGGATTATAGTTGCTGCCTTTTTCAGCGCCATCTTCTTCGCTAAGTACATCAGTGCCGTATAAGGCATCGTATAACGACCCCCAGCGTGCGTTAGCGGCATTAAGTGCAAAGCGTGCATTACTTACTGGCACAACCAGCTGAGGGCCAGCTGTGCGGGCTATTTCAGGCTCAACATTTTCTGTCTCAATGCAAAAATTATCGGGCTCAGGGACTAAATAACCAATGTCAGTTAAAAACTGTTGGTATTGCGCTGCATCCCAGTGTTTATTTGCTAGGTGATAGCTATCAATTTGGTGTTGTAGGTCTTCACGCTTGACTAATAATGCACGGTTAAGCGGACTAAGGTCATCAATAATTTCAGCAAATCCTTGCCAAAAGTGTTGTTCGCTAATACCTGTACCGGGTAGCAGTTGCTGGTTAACAAAATCGGCTAATTGGTTATCTACGGTTAATCCAAATTGGCTGTGAGAGAGTGTCATAATCGATATCCTTTTAAACGGTCGCGGTGCAATTGACTGCATGTGAGCAATCTTTTGTTAACCATAACCTAAAAATACGCAATAGGTGTTCTTTTAGCCATTCACTAAATATATAGCCAGCATAACAACTATAAATTTACTAAATCCAATAAATCGGCCTAATGTTGATTTAAGCGCTACAGAGCATTAACTCTTAGCCTCTCACACAACCATATAAATAAAATTTAGTTTTAACCCGTTCAGAGGATTTTTTATTATGACTACTTATCAACGTGAAACCGATACTTTAGCTACACTTTGTCAAGCACAAGGTAAAACATGGCAAGCAATTAATCCTGAATACGCAAGTCGTATGCGTTTGCAAAATCGTTTTCGTACGGGATTAGACATCGCTCAGTTTACAGCTGACATCATGCGTGAAGATATGGCTGCATATGATGCTGATACCAGCCAATACACACAATCGCTTGGTTGCTGGCATGGTTTTACTGCCCAACAAATGATGATGGCGATTAAACGTCACCAAAAAACCACTAAGCGTAGCTACGTATACCTAAGCGGTTGGATGGTTGCTGCGCTGCGCTCTGAGTTCGGCCCACTACCGGATCAAAGTATGCACGAAAAAACCTCAGTACCGGCGTTGATTGAAGAAATTTATACTTTCCTAAAACAAGCCGATGCTCGTGAACTTGACCATTTATTTAAAGACTTAGATAACGCCAAAGCAACTGGTGGTGATGTACAAGCGGTACTTGATAAAATAGATAACTTTGAAAGTCATGTGGTACCGATCATCGCAGATATTGATGCTGGTTTTGGTAATGAAGAAGCAACCTACTTACTCGCTAAAAAAATGATTGAAGCGGGGGCATGTGCTATCCAAATCGAAAACCAAGTTTCAGACGCGAAGCAATGTGGTCACCAAGCAGGTAAAGTAACTGTGCCACACGAAGACTTTTTAGCAAAAATTAACGCCGTGCGTTATGCCTTTTTAGAACTGGGTATTGATAACGGTATTATTGTCGCACGTACTGACTCACTTGGTGCCAGCTTGACCCAAAAAGTGCCGGTATCACAAACACCTGGCGACCTTGCTAGTCAGTACAATGCGTTTTTAGAAACCACACCAATTAACGGTGTTGAAGATTTAAATGAAGGTGATACGGCAATGAAGCTGAACGGCCAACTATGCAAGCCGACTCGCCTTGATAATGGTTTATACCAATTCCGCGAAGGCACAGAAAAAGACCGTGTTGTACTAGATTGTATTACCAGCTTGCAATCGGGTGCTGATTTACTGTGGATTGAAACTGAAAAACCACATGTAAAACAAATTGCTGAACTGGTTAATCGGGTTAAAGAGCAAGTTCCTGACGCTAAACTGGTTTATAACAATTCACCTTCTTTCAACTGGACATTGAAATTCCGCGAGCAAGTTTATCAACAGTGGTTAGACGAAGGTAAAGACTTATCTGCTTATCCAAGCATTGATGATAATAAGGCGCTAATGGCACCAGAGATGGATGCAACTGAACTTGCAGTCGCAGCAGATGAGTTAGTACAAAACTTCCAACGTGATGGCGCGCGCGAAGCTGGTATTTTCCACCACTTAATTACGCTACCGACCTATCACACGGCTGCATTGAGCACTGATATTCTGTCAGAAGGCTACTTTGGTGACTTAGGTATGCTGGCTTATGTACGTGATGTGCAGCGTCAAGAAATTCGCCGCGAACAAGCATCCGTTAAGCATCAAGACTTAGCAGGTTCTAACATGGGAGATACCCATAAAGAGTACTTCTCAGGTGAAAATGCGCTTAAAGCTGGCGGCGAAGCAAACACTATGAACCAGTTCTAACATAACAGTCCAACTCAACAATGTTACCAAGGGCCGCAAGGCCCTTTTTTTGATGCTAGCAATTACAGAGGATATACAGCTTTACACTTGCTAACTTTACCGCTCAGATCAGATTTTAACTAAGGCTTGGATCAGTATTTAACTAGCATCAGATTTATTTTCAATTTTTGGATCAGAGTTTAATCAAGTGAATTTTTTGGCGGTATTTTTTATCAATTTAGCGATTTAATCAGCTTTTAGCTCTTTGGAAAGGGGGGATTTTGATAAAAATGGCCGTTATTAGCCATTAATCAGAAAATATAAACCGATTTTTTACCAACTCTAACCGACTACAAACCACTTTTTTACCAACTTAAACGCCATAAACAGTGACTCAAACCGATTTTTTACTAACTCGATGACCAAAAAATGTCATAAACCGAAATTTTACTAACTCGATTTTTTACAAAGTCCGATACTTGTGTAAACTTTAGAATATGTGAATGAGCACTCACTTTTTGTAAAGGGGGTTTACAGGGGATTTGACTAGGGACAAATTAGCGAGAGTAAAAGTTGTTAAGGACCAAGCTACGGTTTCTAGCTTCACACTTGCAACTTGTTAACTTTACTCTCGCCGCTAACTAATTTCTATTTACTATGCTTATCAAACCACCATTGAATATAAGCTACTTTAGCCATCAAGTTTGACGGCCGTTTTGTTATGCCATGTGATGCATCAGGAATACGTACCATTGCTGTATCAACTCCTTGTAGCTTTAATGCTTGATAGAATTGCTCGGTCTCAGAAATAGGAGTGCGGTAATCCGCTTCACCAGTGAGTAGCATGGTTGGTGTTTTAACATTACCAACATAGCTAATTGGCGAGCGTTTCATATAATGCTCAATATGATCCCATGGCTTACCTGGGAACCAGTAATCGGCAAAGAATGGGTAGAAGTCAGCAGTTAGTACAAAGCTGATCCAATTGATCACCGGCTTGGCAACAACAGCGGCGGCAAATCTGTCGGTATGGCCAACAATCCACGCCGTAAGTACACCGCCACCTGAGCCACCGGTTACAAACAGTTTTGACTGATCAATAAAACCTTTGCCAATAAGCGCATCAACGCCAGTCATTAAGTCATCAAAATCGTTACTAGGATAATTGTGATGAATAGTTTGCGCGAACTGCTTCCCATATGAATCACTACCACGCGGGTTCATATATAAAACCACATTACCTTTAGCGGCAAATAATTGTATTTCAGCGCTAAAGTGTGGACCGTAGTTAGCGACAGGGCCGCCGTGTATTTCTAAAATAAGGGGATATTTTTTACTACTATCAAACCCAGGAGGGTAGGCGACCCAACCTTGAATTGGTAAGTCGTCATAACTTGATTTCAGCCAAATTTCTTCTACTTTTGCCAGCTGTTTATTACCAAGCGCGTCGTCATTTAATTTTGTTAAACGTTGTGTTTTACCATTTTTAACTATTGCTATATCAGCAGGACGTTGGGTATCAGCAAGCGTGATTGCCACATCACCATCGTCGCTTATATCAAAGTCACCACCAGAATAAGGGCGACCGAATGAAACACTCCCTATTTTTTGTGTGATCACTTTTCGTTTGCCGCTACGTGGTTGATAAGCGAGTGCGGTTTGGCCTTCACTGGCGTAACTAAAATAAAGCCCTCTAGAATTATCAGCCCATTTAATTTGCTCGACACTGCGGTCAAAATCAGCGGTTAAACTTGTGGTATCACCCGATTTTAAATCGAGAATATATAGCTGGGTATTTTCATAATTGGTACGTTTATCATCATAACCGGTATAGGCAAGATAACGCCCATCTGGTGATATTTGTGGTTGCTGATCAGGACCTTCTCGGTCGGTAAGCGCTGTTATTTGTAGATCATTTAATGTCAGCTGATATATTTCAGAATTTGTTGGTTTGAGTTTAAAGTCAGCATGGCGATTAGCCGAAAAATAAAGGCTGTTACCATCTTCAGAAAAGCTAACTGGCCCGCCATGATCAAAGTCGCCAGAGGTTAACTGACGGGCATTACCGCCATTGGCTTCAATAGTAAACAAATGACGAAAACCAGGCTTGGTATAACCGCCGCCATCGGCACGATAATATACGTCATCAATAAATTTAGCAGGCTCTGCCCAGCTGGCACCTTCAGGCTTGCCTGGTAAGTTAATAGGAGAACTAACTTTACTCGGTACAAATTGGCTAAACAGTAATTGCCGACCATTAGGTGACCACTGCAAACTTGAAGGGCTTTGAGTAAGATTACTAATTTTTGCAACAGCGCCTGTTTTTAGCCATTTTACATAAATTTGGCTACTGCCATCACGAGTTGAAATAAACGCTAAACGTGATTGGTCTGGCGACAAGACAGGGGAGTAATCCATATGTACACCCGATGTAAGCGGTTGTAATTGCTTTGAACTACTGTCGACAGACCAAATATTACTAACTTTACTATCTGATTTAATGTCCATCCGATTTCGAACAAAGTAGACGGTTTTACCGTCGTTAGTCATTTCAATTTGATTGGCATATTCAAGGTCGAATACATTTTCTAGTTGAAAAGTTTGCAGGTTATCATTGGCTAATACTGAAAAACACAGCGAGGTTAGGAGGGCTGCGGGGGCAATCAATTTCATTTTAATTCCTTGTTATTAATTATCGCACCTAACCGTTATAGAATAACAAAACCCAAAGGTACACCATCATGCGATGAATACCTGATTGATTATTAGTGGCTACTTGCCGACATTAGTATTTTTGAGTGGTTGAGCTGCGATAGTAAATTCACACTCGGTGAGTACTACACTTTTATTACATTGATAGAAAACGGTTACGTAAGTGTCTTGAGGCACTTGCTCTGCGAGCGTTTTAGTAATTTTAAACTGCAATTGTTGCTGATTAAAAGCAATTAGCTGTGCAGCTTCAAAACCAAAAAATTGCTTTACGCTTGGATATAGTGCTTTAAAAATACTTTCTTTTGCTGAAAAAATGACGGTTAATGGATGTGAAAGCTGCCCAGCCAATCGCCTAAACAGTGGATATTCATCAGGATGCAAAATTTGCTTTTGTAGCTCTAGCTCTTGTTTGGCACTCATTAGTTGCTCTATATCAATACCAATTCCAGCGATATCAGTGTGCTGACATGCTATAGCCATTGCGATCCCTTGCGTGTGGGTAATGCTACCAATAATGTTTTTAGGCCATATGGGCGCGCGATCGGGGCCTGAGATAATATCAAAACAGGGGATATTGAGGGCGGTTAACACCTGTTTTGCGCAAAAACGGCCGGCGAGGTATTCAGCTCTTCGTTTAACAACAGCCTTTTGTAGTTGTTGCGGTAACACAATCTGATAATTTAAAAAGTCACTGTCAATAAAACTACTACTGTCAAACTCACAACAATAACTATTATGACTAAGTTGTGGGCTCAGTTTAGTATAAAGAGAAAAATCCATAACATTTTGCTGTTTTGTTTAGTGTCATTAGTAAGACTTTGATAATACGCTAATAACTTCATAAATAAAGTAAAGGCTATGACTATTTAAGCTGAGCTTTGGTTAAGAGATTTACTAACATATTTATTTTAGCATTAATATTATTTTACTCCCCAGCCGGAAATTTTCAGGGATAACAAAGCGATTGAGCTTGGCGCTACTGATAAGGGCGCAGCCGGTCTACGTGAAATGGCAAGCGTTCAGGCGTGTCAATTAAAGCAATTAGGCATTATGAAAGTATAGGTCTACTGACAAACATAGAACGTCAAGGTTGTTACCGTATTTATGATAACGCTGATGTGGAATTTGTTTCGCTTATAAACGTGCACAATTATTAGGGTTAAGTTTAACTCAATTAAAACAGCTAAAAGTCACTAGACATGACTTAGATTGGCCTGCTTTAATGGCTTTGCCTTTCAATATCAACCTAATAAAAGCATTCCTGAAAAACTTCTTAAAGTACTTACCGCAGAGGTTGTACTAACGCTTGATACCCCCGTTTATTATCGTTATTTTCAAGGAGACTGTGTGACAAAGCAGTTGAAGCACACAATTTTAGGCTTGTGTGGCATTAAAGTGCTAAAAATAACGCATATTGGTCCAATCATCAGTTCAACGACAAAGTAGCGGGCTAAGTGCTTAAAACAGATGGCTAAAATGGCGATGAAATGAGAGTATAGACTTTACTTTATAGCTTGCAAGATCTTTAAGTACCGTTTAATAACAATAATATAAGTGAGAATACGTGTGCGCTTTTGTATTTTAACACTCGTTTTAATAGGGATTTTATCGGCACTGGTTGGCTGCTCAGGAGAGCCAGTTTTTGAAGCTCCATCAACATCACAATTTCGCCATACGCAAGAAATTGTTGAGTCTGCGGCGTTATCTAATGATGGCCAGCTAAGTGTTGTCTCAGAGCAAGGTAAGGTATGTGTATGGGATAATAAGATAAGCAAAATCTTGTTTAGTTGCATTTCCGGTGATGATGCAAAACATATTGAACTGCTTGGCTTTAGTGATGATAAAACTAAGTTTTATATTTCTAACCGCACGTCAGTACATTTATTTTCAGTTGCAAATGGTCAACTACTGGGTAGTTGGTCAACAGGGAAAAACATTGCTCGTGATATTGCAATATCAGCAAACGGTCAGTTAATAGTGGTAGGCTATCGTAGCGGTGAAGCTGATGTGATCAACTCTCTAACTAAGCAAAATACGCTATTTCAAGTTCATCGCCTTGATATTAATTCTGTAGCACTATCTGCAGATGGACAAACAGCATTAAGCGGTTCAAGCGATAAGTTTTGTTATTTATGGTCAACGAAAGATGGCACTATTTTAAAAGAGTTCAAATTAGCGACTCGTGTTAATCATGTCAATATAAACGAAAATGCAAGTTTAGGTTTTGCGATAGATTCTGTTGATGATCGTATATTTCTTGATTTAAACACCGGTATTAAAAAAGCTGAGCTAAATATATTTACTAATTTTATAGAGTTTAACCACTCGCGGTTTGTAAATGATGATAAATGGTTTTTAACCGGCTCACCGAAAAGCACGATACAATTATGGCGTGTAAAAGATGGTACATTATTGGCTGAGTATAAAGCGACACAACAGCGCATTCGTGGCTCAGTTTTAGCTGTAGCGTATGATAAAGAAAATAAAACAATTGTCAGCGAAAGCAGTGATGGAGTACTAGAAGTTTGGCCGTATCAGCCTAAGTAAGCGAAAACTTAATTGGATTTTAAAAGCCGTGTTTACTTAACAACCCCGGCTTTTATAATTACCGCTTAGCGCTATTAATAATCAAACTTATGTTCAGTAAATAAGCTCTGTACTTGTTGCCATATTTTCCCTGGTTTGCCATCAGCGACCAGTTGACCGTTGAGTTTTACCACTGGGCCAACTTCTTTTGTGGCACTGGTGATCCACACTTCATCGGCTGCAAATAGTTCCTGCTTAGTAATAATACGTTCTTGAACTTTAAAGTCACTGTGGCTGTGTAATATCGTTAAAATTAACCAGCGAGTGATACCCGGTAAAATTTGGTTATCCAATGGGGGTGTGCTGATCACGCCATCTTTAACAATAAACACATTACTTGAGCTTGCTTCGGTAAGCTCATCTAAGCGATTGTATAAAATGGTTTCTTTATTGCCAGCCGCCGCACCATGCTGGTAATGAATCACGTTGCCGAGTAATGCGGTTGACTTGATGTGGCAACGCTGCCAGCGCTTATCTTGCTCAACGGATACAGTATAAGTCGTGGCGTTGTCGATATCACTAACGGGTTGTGCTGGAATTTCAAAGGCGTAGGCAAATACCGTAGGCGTAATACCACTCGGGTATGCATGAGCACGCTTAGTATCAGCGCCACGGCTAACGTGCAAATAAATACCAAGGTTTTCGCCGTGATTTTTCTCACACAGCTGCTGACAGATTTCACGCCATGTATCAGCTGTATAATCGAGTACAATTTCCAGTTCATTTAAACCATTTTTCATGCGTTCAATATGCGCTGCAAAGCCAAGCATGTTGCCATTATAGGCAGGGATCACTTCGTAAATACCATCGCCAAATAAAAAGCCTCTGTCCATTGGCGATATTTTTGCGTGCTCTGCGTTCATATAGTCGCCGTTTAAATACACCGTACTCATTATAAATCCTCATTCTGATTGGCAACATCGCTAAGCTGACGTAGTCTTGCGATGAGTTGTTGGCCATGCATAGCATGTAAGCCATCTTCGGTTAATTCGTTTTTGTGAGTAACGCCATCTACACTGCCACGTTCACTCAAATATTGCAGGATTGCTAAAGTATCGACTTCTGCGAGTAAGTCTTGGCTATGCCAGCGGCTTAAAAACGCAATAATGCCGTAAGCTGCCCAGTTTGATACATCCGCTAACAGCAGTTCATCGCAGCAAGTAAGGCACGGCATAATGCTCAGCTCGGTCATATATTGTGATAAATTGCCCATCCCTATTTCGTTACCGCCATCACCAATAGCTACCGTTGGGCAGGGTGCTTGGCTGACAAAAAAATCAAAACAACCACAATCAGCTGAAATATCAATACCACGCATATTGTAATATTTATTGCCGTGACACAGCCCGGGGCGCTCGATAGACAATACGCAATCTGGCTTTAATTCAGCCAGCGCAGCTTTGCTAAAAGCCATTGCATCAGTAAAATTATTCAGTGGCAATTCAAAACAGTTAAATTCATTTTTCAGTGCACTGTAAAGGGGGTTTCCACAGACTAAAATAGGATTTTTACCCAGCGTAATTAAAGCATTGTATAAAGCAATGGCGCCTACAGGGCCATCGGTTTCAAAGGTTTGCTTGACGGCAAAACCGGTACCAATGAGTACCGTACTTTTGGCATCAAATAACGACTTTGCAGCGCGCAGATAAGTACCTGTCTGTTGATAGGCATAGAGATTTTGCATACCACGTAGGTTTTGTTCTACCATCATGGTTTCGATTGCTTGACTTAATTGTTCATCACTTAACGAGTGTGGCATAACGCTTTGATCTCTTGAATAAGGGCAATGCCTGCAGCGTTATCGCCATGCACACATAAACTGTCGGCGTGTAAAGGCAGTTGTTTGCCCGATTGTGTGGTTACGCAGCCGGTGGCGAGTAACTGTTTAACTTGTGCTATTAGCGCAGGTTTATCATGCACACTACCAGCAATTTTCCGTGATACTAATTGACCGTCATCGGTATATTGGCGATCAGCAAATGCTTCTAAAATTAATTCAAGGTTATATTGTTGAGCAAGTTGTTGATGTTGCGCTGCTTTCGCAGTGGCGAGAAGCATTAGTTTTAAAGGGCTCGGGTAACTGGCAACAGCTTGCATCACCGTGGTCAAAATTGTTTTATCGGCCATCATATCGTTATATAACGCGCCATGTGGCTTCACATACTCTAAAGTGAGGCCTTGAACTTTTGCCATGCCTTCAATTGCGGCTATTTGATAATGCAGGCAATTGCTTAGCTCTTGTGGTGTTAATGCCATGGAGCGACGCCCAAAGCCCTGTTTATCAGGATAGCTGGGATGCGCGCCTATAATGACGTCATGTTGTTTAGCAAGCATCAGGGTGCGTGCTAGAACATCACTATCACCGCCATGAAAACCACAAGCAATATTAGCCATATCAATATGCGGCATTACATCTTCATCAAGGCCCATTTGCCATGCGCCAAAGCTTTCCCCTAAATCACAATTGAGCTTCATCATTATTTCCGTTTAAAAAGCCGAGATATGGGCGTTTTGAATGTCGGTGATCAGCATATGACCTGGGCTATGTGTAATGCAAAAATCAGGCGCAGCATTAGCTATGGCTACTTGCGGCGTGACACCACAGGCCCAAAATACCGGTACTTCACCGTCTTTAATGGTGACAGATTCACCAAAGTTAGGGCGATTAATATCTTTAATACCTATTGCAGCTGGATCCCCAAAGTGAACTGGCGCTCCATGCACATCTGGAAAGCGGCTACATATTTGGATTGCCCGAATCGCATCTGCCGGCTTCATCGGTCGCATACTAACGACCATGTTAGCATGAAATATACCGGCGCTTTCGCAGGGAATATTAGTCATGTACATAGGTACATTTTTATTTTCCGTAATATTACGTATTTCTAGGCCCGCCAACTTTAACGACTCTTCAAATGAAAACGAGCAACCAATTAAAAAAGTGACCAAGTCATCACGCCATTGCTCTTTGATATTCGTTACTTCTTCAATCAATTGGCCATTTTTAAAAATACGATAGCGAGGTATGTCAGTCCTAATATCTAAATCATGAGCAACATTTGGAATGCTGGTAGCTCCAGGCGTGCGGCTACTTGCTACAATTGGGCACGCTTTTTTGTTTGCTTGGCAAAATTGTAAAAAATCAAACGCATAGCGCTGGGGCAAAATCACTAAATTAGCCTGTACAAAGCCGGGAACAAAGCCCGATGTACTACCGGTATAATCTTCATTCCTGATCATATTACGAATAGCGTAAGGCGTAGTAAGTGATGCGTTATGTTGCATAGTATCCTCGTAAACTTTTAGTTGTTGTTAATGCCACTGACGGTAACAGGCAAAGTACCTTGCGCTGGCTTTTTACCAACTAGTACTTTTGCAAGAGCAGTAAAAGCTGGCCCTGCTACTTTAACATCATTATCTACATCTATGTTATACGCATAAGTTGCTAAAATTGCATCCGCATATTGGCCAAATGTGGCAATATCGTATGGTGCTCGTAAACTAACAAAAACGGTTTTCTTATCAGCTTGTTGCGCTTGCTGAAGCAGTTTTTCAAGTGCCGGACCTTGCGCCGATTTTGCAATTGCAAATGCAGGGTTATCAGCAAGGTCATCCATGCCGCCAATTTCTACCGCGCTTTGGTTTGGTGATGCATTGCCTGCAATGATGATATCCGCTTCATTGATTGCTTTTAACGTCGCTGTGGGCTCAAAGCCTTGTAAACTGGTGCAGCTAAATGCAAGTGGTTGCTGAGTATTTTCTGCAATTGCCTGTTGTAGCGCCAAACACTTGCGGGTATCAGGCATGATGATATGTACTTTACTATTTTTCGTCAGTTTAATCGGTAAAGTGTGCTGGTCATTTTTAACTTGGGTAATGGCGGCAAGAGCCAGCTCAGCTTCGACTTTGCGATGATTATCATCACCGAGAATAAGTTGTGCTTTTTGCATTGCTAACGATTCGTCAAGCTCTGTGGTCAGTTTAAATTTACTTTTTAAATTGATGATGCGTTGAGCAGAGATAGCGACTTCGTCGGCTTGTAAATTACCTTTTTTAACTTCGCTCACTAAGCGGCTGATCAGTTTATCTAATACGACTAAATCTTTTGGACTACGAATTTCAATTGGCATCAAAGCAATATCAACCCCGGCAGCAAAGGTATTTACAACGGCTTCAATTGGTTCGAAAAAGTGGCTAATACCAGCCATATCTAGCGCATCGGTGATCACTACACCTTGATAGCCCATTTCATCGCGTAATAATTCGCTGATGATTTTATGCGACATCGTCGCAGGTTTGATCATGGTTTTGCCATCTTTACTAACAAATGTGCTGCTATCCAGTGCTGGGTACTGAATATGCGCAGTCATGATCATGCCAGGGTTTTGCTTTTTAATAATAGTTTGAAACGGAGGTAAATCTTTTTCCCAGATAGTTTCTTTATCGTGCATTACTTTTGGCAAGCCGGTGTGGCTATCAACGTTTGTATCACCATGGCCTGGAAAGTGTTTCAGTGAGGTAATTACGCCATTACCTTCAAAGCCAGCAACTTGTGCGCCACCTAAAATACTCACAAGTGTTGGATCTTCACCGTATGAGCGCACATTAATAACCGGGTTATCAGGGTTCATGTTTACATCAACAGTTGGTGCATAGTTAACATTCACACCAATGGCTTTTAATTCATCAGCAATCACTTGTGCAGATTGTGTAGCAAACTTGGTGCCGTGAACCGCATAACTTGCGCCAATCGACATATTACCAGTAAATGAAGTGGCAATATCACGAGGAATACGTGCAACACGTCCGCCTTCTTGGTCAATTGAAATAAATAATGGTGCGCCTAAGCTCGACTTTGCCGCAGCTTGTTGCATAGCATTATTTAATTTAACGATTTGCGCAATATTATCGATATTTTCAGCAAATAAGATCACCCCACCAATATTATGTTTAGTGATCACCTTGGCTAAATCTGCAGGTAATTCAGTGACTGCATTACGGCATTTTTGCTCAGGTGTGTTCTCGCTGTCTTGCTCACAATAATAACGAAAATCGAGCATCAGCTTTTGGCCAAGCTGTTGCTCAAGGGTTAAATTGGTCGCTGCAAAGGTCGATTTCATTGGTAATAAACACCCTAGTCCAAAGAGAATTGATGATATGGCAAACTTATTTAACACAGTAGGCTCCAAAGCTGAATTGCTTATTTTATTTGTGAATATTTTATTCCTGATGGTAATGCCATTTTGGATTAAAATACAACATATTTTTGTCACATTAACGGTTTTTTTGCAGAACTGCAAAAACCACCGACGAATCACATGCTTGCCTGATCATTACATAAATATTAAGAGTTAATAGTTATTTAGATGAAAAAAAATAATATTAGACGAGCTTTTATTAATAGTAATTCGCTCTTATTTCAAGTAATAATATATTCCATAATGCTTGGTGGGTCGCCAAGCGAGTAAATTAACAGAACGCAAAGGGGCAAATAATGGCAACAGCACTGACACTATTTCAACAACAACTCAGTGATAAGCTGCCTGCTTCGGCGTTTATTGAAGATTACCCTAGGCGCTATGCTTTTGGCACTGATGCCAGCTTTTATCGTTTAGTGCCGCAATTAATAGTACTGGTTGCTGATCAGCAACAAGCGCAACAGGTCATCAGTGCCGCTGCAACATATAAAGTTGCCATTACTTTTCGTGCCGCCGGTACTAGCCTATCAGGCCAAGCAATTACAGATTCTGTATTAGTGCTGCTTAGTGATTGCTGGTCTGGTTATCAAATTGAAGATAACGGCGCTGCTATTCGGTTAGAGCCAGCTATTATTGGTGCTCGCGCCAATGCCGTACTTGCGCCTTTTGGCCGTAAAATTGGCCCTGATCCCGCTTCAATCAATAGTTGTAAAATCGCTGGCATGGCAGCCAACAATTCATCAGGTATGTGCTGTGGCGTGGCACAAAATAGTTACCATACAGTAAAGGACATGACCTTAATCTTCGCTGACGGTACAGTGCTTGATACACGCAGTGAGCAAAGCCGTTCTAAATTTTTACATAGCCATAAACCGTTTATTAACGATATCACTGCGCTTGCCCAGCAGGTTACAAATAATCCTGAGTTGGCACAGCGTATCGCTCATAAATACCGCTTAAAAAATACCACGGGTTATGGTTTAAACGCGCTAATTGATTACACTGATCCGATTGAGATCATTAAGCATTTAATGATTGGCTCTGAAGGTACGCTGGGGTTTATTGCTGATATTACTTACCACACGGTGATTGAGCATGCTCATAAAAGCTCAGCGTTTATTATTTTTGATGATATAAGCCAAGTCTGTGAATTAGTAAAGCAGCTAGCAACGCTTGATGTAGCGGCGGTTGAGTTATTGGACAAGCGCTCGCTCCTGTGCGTCGCGCATCATGACATCATGCCTAAAGATGTTCATAACTACCCAGCAGATAGTGCAGCATTATTAATCGAAGTACGTGCAGAAGACGCAACAAAATTAGTTAATTTACAACAACAAGTGGATCAGCTTGTCGCACATTTTAGCGCCCATCAATTAGCGATTATGGCGTTTTCAACAGATGCTAAGCGCAATGCATCATTATGGAATATTCGTAAAGGTACGTTCCCGGCAGTCGGTGCAGTGCGCGAAAATGGCACCACTGTGATCATTGAAGACGTGGCTTTTGAGCTGGATGTATTAGCTCAGGGTGTTAAAGCTCTGCATCAATTATTTGATAAATACAGTTACGATGAAGCGATTATTTTTGGCCATGCCTTAGCGGGTAATTTGCACTTTGTATTTACCCAAGCGTTCGATACACCAGCGCAAGTAGCGCGTTATGAGCAATTTATGCGGGACGTGTCGCAACTGGTGGCGGTTGAACTGAATGGCTCATTAAAAGCTGAGCATGGTACTGGGCGAAATATGGCGCCGTTTGTGGCAACTGAATGGGGCACTGATGGCTTTGCTGTGATGCAACGTATTAAACAATTGTTTGATAAAGACCACATTTTAAACCCAGGAGTGATCATCAATACCGATGAAAACTGCCATATTCAACATTTAAAAACCATGCCTAGCAGCGACGATATAATCGACAAATGTATTGAGTGTGGTTTTTGCGAAACCGTATGCCCATCAAAAGGACTCACCTTAACGCCGCGCCAACGTATTACGCTGTGGCGACGTCGCACTGAATTGGTTAATCAACTTAGTAACACCGGTGATATTAGCGAAAAACAGCACATTAATCGTCAGCTCAGCAGTATCGAAAAAGATTTTCAATATTTAGGTATTGATAGCTGTGCAGCAACCGGGCTGTGTGGCATGAAATGCCCCGTTGGTATTAACACCGGTGAATTTATAAAATCCCTGAGGGCAAAAAAGCAACTCAATGCAAAAATGGCGCCGCGCATAGCCAGTTTTGCGGTCAAACATTTTGCGGTATTAGCAAATACAGCACGCTTTGGTTTAACCAGTATGGCGATGGTGCGAAACATCATTGGTGCACAGGCACTGCGTACTTTAACCAAACCTACTAATAAGCTGATTGGCACCCCACTTTATTATTCAGCGTGGCCAAGGGGGGAGCAGCCAATTAATCACAGCATAGTACACGCACAACAGCCTGATAAAGTGGTTTATCTTCCCAGTTGTGCCAGCAGGGTGTTTGCAGCCGATGAGCAAGCGGATGATCGCCGCTCAATTATGCAAGTTATGCATAGCCTCGCGACTAAAGCGGGAATTGAACTGTTACTGCCGATGCAAATTAATGAGCTATGTTGTGGCATGCCCTTTGCCAGTAAAGGTTTACCTGAACAGGCAAAAAGTAAAGCTGAGCAGTTACTCGATATCGCGCAGCAGGTGTCTGAAAATGGTCGTTACCCGATTATTTTTGACGCCAGTCCATGTGCATTAACAAGCAATGAAGCAGCGCAACAGCGCGGTTTAACAGTACTCGAAAGCGCTGAGTTTGCTTATCAATATTTATTGCCTAAGCTGACCATCACAGCCCAACCAGAGCCGGTTATGTTACATGTTACCTGTAGTAGCAAGCGCCGTGGCAGTGAACAACAACTTGTTGCCGTAGCTAAAGCATGCAGTAACGAAGTAATTATTCCGGCTGATATTGAATGTTGTGGCTTTGCCGGCGATAAGGGCTTTAACTTGCCAGAGCTAAATGCTAATGCATTAAAAACGCTGCGTAACCAAGTGCCTCAAAATTGCAGTAGCGGTATTTCTAATAGCCGCAGTTGTGAAATTGGCTTAACTCAGCACAGCGGTATTAACTACCAATCTGTGCTGTATTTATTAGATAAAGTGAGTCAAGCAGCCTCTTGATGAGGCTTAGACATTATACTTTCCAAAAAATCCCGCGTTTATAGCACGCATACATCACTAGATAAGAGGCGAGTAAAAATAGCAACGAATAGCTAAAAGAGCCTAAATAATTACCAAATAGCGGTTGTAATACTTGATTAAATATAGCACCTTTTAAACTTGTATCAGCCACTGGGATCATAATTAAAATACGCGCTACGATGCCAGCAAACATAAAGAACAAAATAGCGTTAGCGCCAAACACTAAAAACGGCGCACTCCACAAGCGAACTTTACGAATATCGAGAATATAGCTACACAGTGAATAGCATAACATCGCTAGTCCTGAGCTGATTATTACATAGCTTGGTGTCCATAGTGCTTTGTTTATTGGTATTACAAGTGAAAGTAAGCACCCGCAAACAATGCTTGTAATAGCCACTAGGGTAAATATTCTGACTTGTTTGCCAAGGTTTTTTTCAGTGCTTATATAGTATCCGCACAATATTCCTGATAATGCCGTTGCAACTGCAGGTAAGGTTGAGAGTATTCCTTCTGGATCAAATGCTAAAGGTTTTGCTGTGGCATAGTAAACATGATTTGCACCGAGCAGTAAATTATCAAGCCAAGCGCTGAGGTTATTACCATGCAGCCACAGCCCTTTAACGATTTCACCGTTAGGCAATGAATAGGGCGTATATATCATTAACGCGCCGTACCCGATGAGTAAGCTAACAAAGGTAAGCGCAATATACTTTGGTTTTATATAAAGGTAACAAGCTAAGGCAATGAGATAAACTAGACCGATGCGTTGTAAAACGCCCATGATCCTAATACCTGCTAATCGTTCATCTAGCCAGCTGAAATTAGGATCGCGAAAATTATAGTAGAACAGGGCTAAAAACCAACCTAATGCAACTAGCTTTACCGTACGCACTACAACAGATCTGAGTATACTTTGTTTAGTCACTCCTTTTGTCAGCATGGCATTAACCGATAGTGTGATCGACATCCCAACAATAAAAATAAAAAATGGGAAAATTAAATCAGTGGGTGTTAGGCCATGCCAATCAGCATGTTTAAGCGGCCAGTACAGAGATACCCAAACCACCTCAAGATCCGAGTTTCAGTTGGAATTAAAAGCGATGTAGGCAAGGCATTGATTGCAAGTAATAGTGGTTCTATTGTTAAAATCAATAACGCAGTATAAATCGCTTTTAAACTAAACCGTTGGGCGTTTCACAGGCACTTACTCTCATCGTTGTTACTTCTTAAAAGGGACTGCCATTGTTGCAAAGTAACGCCTTGATATTAAGCCCCTGTGCAACGCTGAATTCTGTATCATGAGGTGGTTTGGGTATATAACCAACTTCCTGGGTTATTGACTAGAATCATCGCAGTGATAGTGAACCCTCGCAGTACATCTAAGGCGAGCAAACGATGACTGGGTAATTGTGACAATATATTCTGGCAGTGATGTTTAACCATAACGTTCTTTTATTTGTTATTTGTTTTTTAATTGTAATAATTTATTCATTTTGCGCAAGGTAAATTTTCATCGCTTATTTTGTTAAAAGCGCAAACAGATAAATTGATTTTTCTATGGGGAAACAGCAATCGCTTAGCGCAAGCTCAGCAACAAGTTGTTGTATAAGTTCAACTGGCATGTAGTGAAAATTCAAATAATATTACAAGTATTTGAATTTAAAATTTTTATGTCGCGAGAGCCAAGCTGAGCGCGGTCTAAAAATTGCATAGAGATAAATTATTAGCCGTTGGGAACAACAGAAATAAGTACTTTACGAGCTTTTAGCTGGATCGTATTGGAGCTATTTGCTATCATTTATCGTTAGTATAATTGCCAAGGAAATACAAGGCCAGCATAGAGAAGTAAGTATTTTGCTAGGCCGTGTTAATATCAATCTCGATTTAAAAAAGTTAATCTTATTTTTAGCTATTTCAGTGACTGTGATCACCTTTCTAAATGGCTTTTATTCCAGCTACCAAGTACAAAAACAGCAACTACAATCGCAAACCTTAAAAAACCATAATGCGTATGCCGCTAAACTTGTCTCTGCCACTGACCGGTTTCTACTGGCTTCTCAGCAGCAACTCGCTTATTCAGCAAAAATTCTTGCAATCCAATTTAATGATGCAAACACTCTTGCGCAAGAGGCGCAGCGACTTAGGTTGCAAACTGATAGCTTTAACTCAACGGTTGTCGTTGACAAAAATGGTGTGGTATTAGCCCATTCACCATTGAGTCTAAAGCTAAAAGGTCAACTTTTAGAAAGTGATGGTGCAAAACAAGCACTAGCGAATAAAAAGCCAATGATCAGTGAGCCTTATATTTCTGCGGTAGGGAACCTCGTGATAGTTATTTCGCATCCGATATTTAACTCTCAAGGTGAATACCTTGGCTACATAGGAGGGACATTATACCTAAAACAAAAAGGGATTTTACACGACTTACTGCAAGTACATTTTCATAAAGACGGCTCATATATCTATGTTGTTGATAAGAATAGGCGCTTACTTTATCACCCTGATGTTGCTCGGATCGGTGAACAAGTTTTTGGCAATCCAGTGATCGAAGCGGTGCTAAGAGGTGAAAGCGGCACTAGGCAGTTAATTAATAGTCAAAACATTGTCATGCTGGCAGGTTATGCACCATTAAAAAGTGCCTCTTGGGGCATTGTCACACAACGACCATTAGACGCTACATTTGCGCCATTAGACGATTTAATGATGAATGTTTTATATCGAACCCTGCCAGTAGGGTTGGCAACCTTTATATTTATTTGGGTGCTAGCTCGGTTAATTTCAAAGCCGTTAAGGCAACTTGCAGAAACGGCTAAAACACTTGATAACCCGTCAACTTCGCAACAGTTAAGGCAAGTGCGGTCTTGGTATTATGAAAGCTCTGAACTGCGTTTAGCTATGCTAAAAGGAGTCGGCTTATTACAAAACCAGATTGGTCTATTACAGCATGAAGCACAAACAGATCCACTTACGGGCTTACATAACCGACGTAGCCTGGAGCTCATGTTAGATCAATTAACTTTACAGCAAACGCCTTTCACTGTGCTTGCTATCGATATTGATTTTTTTAAGCGTGTTAATGATGAGTTTGGCCATGATATTGGTGATATTGTTTTGCAATCGTTGGCTACAATTATTGTTGATGTAACCCGTGAAAATGATTTTGTTGCACGTACGGGGGGAGAAGAGTTTATTGTTATATTACCAAATATTAACGCCAAATCAGCTTATCAACTTGCGGAACGATTACGTATGCGTGTATCAGAAACAATCATCGAACCAGTAGGAAGTATCAACATATCAATAGGTATTTCTGGCTGGCCACTGATGCAATTGAGTGTTGAAGAGATACTCAAACAAGCGGATCAGGCTTTATACAAAGCGAAAAAAACGGGTCGTAATCGGTGTATTATTGATTCTCAGTTTATCCAATCTGAACTTGTCGAGCAGGAATAATTTATTGGCAATGGCTTTTAACTATGCAATATTAATAGCCTGTTTTTAATGTTATAAGCTACTACAATGTTGTTAAATATCAGTTTTAAACTAATGTCACTGCTTGGAGTGTATGCTTTAAGCAGTGCAGCAATTGCCCGTGACGCTAACGCTACATATTCCGACCCAGCTCAAAGCTATCGTAGTGAGTTTGTTGATGTTGCAACGTTAATACCGACCGCATTATTTGATATTCGCTATTTTAGTGGGCAAAACTTTGTTGGTAAACCAATCGAAGGTTATAACGCGCCTAAATGCTTATTGCATAAAACGGCAGCTGCAGCGCTGGTAAAAGCACATTCTCAGGCGGAGCAAGCAGGTTATAATTTTAAAATTTATGATTGTTATCGACCACAACGAGCCGTTGACCACTTTGTGCGTTGGGTTAACGACGCAACTGACACAAAAACCAAAGCAGCGTATTACCCTAATTTAGGAAAAGATCAGTTACTCGGTGATTATATCGCAGCTAAATCAGGCCACAGCCGTGGTTCAACAATTGATTTAACTTTGACTGATAGTCAAGGCAAAGCATTAAATATGGGCTCATTGTTTGATATGTTCGATACCATCTCAAATACCGATGATCCGCGTATTACTCAAGACCAACAAGCAAACAGATATAAGTTAAAAAATATCATGCTGGCCGCTGGATTTTCGCCTTACGCAATGGAGTGGTGGCACTTTACCTATCAGCCACAAGCCTATCCAAATACTTATTTTGATTTTGTGGTGCAGTGAGGTGCTAGCGAGTTAAAAACAGTAAAGTTAGTGAGCTGAACTAAGTACATCTATTCAGCCCACTAATTTATACACTCATAATGAGGCGGTATATAGCCATTGCTAGTTACAGGCGCGAAATTAGTTTCGCGCCTTTATCGTTAAGCAGGAAATAGCTAGCTTCTAACTTTCCCCTCCGTAGCTTGTTTTTACTGAACGGTTGCTTTTAAACCACGGCGTTTTAATAACGCTGAGGTGTCAGGCTCTTGACCGCGGAACGCTTTGAACGACTCCATTAGGTCACGTGAGTTACCAACTTCTAAGATCTCTTTACGGTATTTATCGCCCATTTTACGGGTTAAACCGCCTTGCTCTTGAACGTAAGCAAATGCATCGGCCGCTAAAATTTCACTCCACATGTATGCGTAGTAGCCCGCTGAGTAACCGCCACCCATTGAGTGTGAGAAGAACGCAGACTTATAACGCGGTGGCACAAATGGCACATTTACACCGTGCTTAGTTAGTGCTTGTTGCTCAAATTTCTCAATATCTTGTAACGGGGCATCAGCAGGCAATGAGTGCCATTCCATATCTAAAAGTGCCGCTGCAACGTACTCAAGGGTGTCATAGCCTTGGTTGAAGCTACGTGATTGAATTACTTTAGTCAGTAACTCATCAGGAATTGGCTCACCTGTTTCGTGGTGTTTTGCATAGTTTGCGATAACTTCAGGATACATAGCCCAATCTTCTTCAAACGTTGATGGGAACTCAACGAAGTCACGAGATACTGAAGTACCCGATAAAGTTGGGTATTTCACGTTCGAGAACATACCATGTAGGCCGTGACCCAATTCGTGGAAGATAGTTGTTGTTTCGTCATAGCTGATTAGCGTTGGTTCACCTTTGGCGCCTTTTTGAATGTTCATTACATTCACAACCACAGGCTTTTGTTCTTTTAAGCCAGATTGTTTTACAAACGAGCTCATCCATGCGCCACCACGTTTGCCTTCACGCGCAAAGTAATCAGCAAAGAAAATCGCAAGGCTCTTACCATCAGCATCAAATAGCTCATATGCTTTTACATCTGGGTGATAAACCGGAATATCAGTGCGTGGTTTGAAAGTAATGCCATATAAGCGGTTCATGGTAAAGAATACGCCGTCTTCTAGTACACGATTAAACTCAAAGTATTCTTTTACTGCATTTTCGTCTAAGTTGTACTTATCTTTACGTACTTGCTCTGCGTAGAATAGCCAATCCCAAGGCTGTAGCTTAAATTGATCGCCAGACTCATCGATTTTCGCTTGGATCGCAGCAGCTTCAGCATTAACGTTTTGCATCAACGCAGGGATCATGCTGGCAAACATATCAAATACTGCTTCTGGTTTCTTCGCCATTTGTGATTCTAATCCAAACGCAGCCCAACTGTCGTAACCAAGTAGTTTTGCTTTTTGAGCACGTAGCTGAGCTAGTTCAGCCACGATTTCGCGGTTACTATTTTCACCCGATAGCGCACGCTCTGATGATGCACGCCATACTTTTTCACGTAGCTCACGGTTTTTAAGCGCTGCTAAAATTGGTTGGCGCGTTGTGTTAGTGATTTTTATCAGATATTTACCTGAGTGACCCGCTTGTGTTGCAGCATTGGCAAGTTGCTCTATTTGGCCTGCTGATAAACCATCAAGCAGTGCTTTATCGTCAACGATAACAACATTGCTGTTAGTCAATGCTAGTAAGTTTTGTGAAAACTGAGTGGTTAAGCTTGAGTGCTTGGTATTGATATCACGAATTTGTTGTTTTTGTTCTGCGTTTAATTTTGCGCCCGCTCTGATAAAGCGTTTGTAGTAAACGTCGAGTAAGCGAGTTTCTTCAGCTGTTAAAGCCAGAGTGTCTGACTCTGCGTATAATGTTGCTACTTTTTCAAATAATGCTTTATTTAAGAAAATGTTGTCGCTGTGTGCTGCCATTTTTGGCGCTAGCTCTTTTTGTATCTCACGACGCGTTGGGTTTGAGTCACTGCCTGCTAGGTTATAGAAAATGCTACGGGTACGGGTTAATAATTCCCCACTTTCTTCAAGCGCAACAATTGTATTAGCAAAATCAGGCTTAGCAGGATTATTGATAATCGTTTGTACTTCAGCCATTTGCTCAGCCATACCCTGATTAAAAGCCGGCATAAAGTGTTCGTCTTTAATCGCATTGAAATCTGGCGTTTCGTATTGTAAAACGCTTTTCACTAACAGTGGATTAGCTTGCTGTACTTGATCAGCTGTAGCCGTTTGTTCGGCTTTAATGTTGTTTGCTGTTGTTTGGGGCTCAGAACAGGCTGTTAATAATAACGCTGAACTGATCGCGGTTGCTAATAAGTGTTTCATTATTTTTCTCTTATCATTTTTAAAAATTAAATTGTGCCGATATAAGCGCAGTAAGCGCTTTGTAAATCAGCAGGTGCCTGCTGTCATCAAAGTTGAAGTGCACAAAAAATAGCAGCAAAGCGCAATTAAATGGGGCAAATATCACTATGTGCTCAATGGCCCAAGCATACTGCAGATAACTACTAATGATCTCACCTATTGAGATAAGGCGATTATTAGCTGCGATAAGTGGTGAAATCTCACTAAGAATGGAATATATTTTTACTTTTACGCAATTTTTTCAGTGAGTTTTCAAATACGTGATAGGTTGCAAAAAATGATGCTGAGCAATCAACTGTAACAAAAAAAGTAACACTCATCCGTGATAGAAAAAATTACTCAACGCGCCTTAAATATTGGCTAAGGTAAATAAAGACTCGAAAGGGGGTTGACATAACTTATTAACCCTGTATAGTTTGCTGCAGCTAGAAAGAAAGCATGAAAGCTATAAATCTCCATTTCGATGTTGTATAAGTAATACTTGTAGTACCGTCCTGAAGTTTTTAAAGTACCATCTCATTTTTTGCTACACCGCTCACTAGAGCAATTATTTTATTTTTATATCAGGATATTACAATGTCAAACATCGTATCAGGTACAGTTAAGTGGTTCAACGAGTCTAAAGGTTTTGGTTTCATCGAGCAAGAAAATGGCCCAGACGTTTTCGCACATTTCTCAGCAATCAAAAGCGAAGGTTTCAAAACTTTAGCTGAAGGCCAACGTGTAGAGTTCACTCTTTCACAAGGTCAAAAAGGTCCACAAGCAGAGAACATCACTGCTGTATAATTTTACCTTTTAGGTAGAATAAAAAAAGCAAGCTTAGGCTTGCTTTTTTGTGTTTTAAAATTGACGTAACTTGCTCCCCCTCCTATTCTTTATCTATTATTATTATTCTGTAACGAGATAGATTATCTACCGATTACTTATCCTAGTGTTTAGCCTTGGATTCACTTTTACTTGCGCTGCAAAGCCAATAATTACTATTTTTACTGAACAGTTTCCTCCTTATAATTTTTCGAATAAAGGGCAGCTGCAAGGGATTAATTTAGATATTGTGCGTACGTTGTGTGAGCTTTCACAAGTGGAGTGCAAATTTGAGCTGTTGCCTTGGGCAAGGGCATACGATTTAGTGCAAAAAAATCAGCTCTCAGGGCTAGTATCAACCGCTCGCAGTGCTGAGCGAGAAGATTTATTTTACTGGGTTGGCCCGTTGGTTTCTTCACGTACATTTTTTTATCGTCTTCGCGACAACAAACACATCAATCCAACTGATATTACTCAAGTTAGTGCATATACCTTAGGTGTCGTTAGAGGCAATATTTATGAGGGGTTAGTGGAAAGTATTGGTTTCCAACAAGATAAAAACTTATTAAAAGTAGCTCATCACTATGAATATATGAACCTATTTTTTAAAAATAAAATCGATTTAATTCTCGGCTCAGAGTTTGCCTTAGATTACCAACTGCAGCAATTTGGTCATGGTGGTAAAGAAGTCGTCAAACTAGTTGAGCTACCAGTAAATACATTACAGGGTAACTACGTAGTATTTAATAAAGAGATGCCTATTGAAATAGTTGAACGCTTCAATGAGCAGTTAGAAAAACTTAAAGCGGTGGATAACTTTGACGCTTATCGGCATCGTTATGTACAATAGCTAGTTAATGAGCCGTTATTAATTGACGGTATTTTTCAGTACTTTTAACCTTTAAAAAAGCCTGCTGCAGTGCTTTTATAATATCTTCATCAGTATTGATATTTGCAGCTAAGTAACCAGCTACTGCCAGTCCTTCTATGGCATGTACGAACGTCAGTGCGTTAGCATTGATCGCTAGCTGCTCACTCATTGAAGCTAGATAATTAGCATCGTCGACTACCAGATCAACTTTTCTTGCCAGTAGTAACTGATATGACTTTTGAATATCAGTGGTCAGCAATACTTCGAAACCACGTTTTACTAATACTTGCGATGCAAGGTCATGGCGCTGTACGGCAATTTTATATTGCTTAGCTTGCTCTGTATTATCAAAGTTAATATCACTGCGCTCAGAGAGTTTTACAAAGCCCATTTCAAACTGTGCTACTGGCCCTATCCAATGGAATAGTGTCTCGCGATCCGTTGTGCGTGCCATACTGTAAATTAAGGTGTTGCTATTATTAACCGCCATTTTATAAGCACGTGCCCAAGGGTACATGTTGATTGGGGCATTGAGCTTAGCCTCTAAAATAATCATATTTACTAACTCAGTACTATAACCAGTTACCTGATTATTCAGCAAAACTTGATTCGGCGGTGACAACTCGGTCACAACCATTAAGTTTTGATTTGCAGTACTATGGACACTGATACAAAGAAGTAGCAGATTAATAAATAGCCGCATTTATTTTCTCTTTTTGACGATAGAACTTTGAGTATAGCAATAACTAGGAAAAGTATTATGAAAGTAAACAGTGAATTAAAAACGATAAAAGGGCCATAAAGGCCCTTTGTGAAGTATCGTTCAAGTAAGATAAGTCTTTAACCCCTTAAAGGCTTATCCTATTGTTTTGCAACCAAGGCTCATCTCAAAGTTTCTAAGCTAGCGAGAGGAAAAAACCTGCAATTGCGGCGCTCATAAGGTTAGCCATAGATCCTGCTAACACTGCTCTGAGCCCTAAGCGTGCGATATCCTTTCGCCGACTAGGCGCCATACCGCCTAATCCACCTAGTAAAATGGCTATCGATGATAAGTTAGCAAACCCACATAACGCGAATGTGACAATCGCTTGTGTGTGCGCACTTAACGTATCGCGATAATTCATAAAGTCTAAATAAGCAACAAACTCGTTTACTACTAATTTTTGACCAATAAAGCTACCAGCTATAATTGCTTCATTCCACGGTACACCTAGTAACCAGGCAACCGGCGCAAATATATAACCTAAAATTTCTTGTAGTGTTAGGGTTGGATAATCAAACCAACCACCAATACCACCTAATAAACCGTTTAACAGCGCAATTAAAGCTACAAATGCCAGTAACATTGCGCCTACATTCAAGGCTAAATGCATACCGTTTGCTGCACCCGATGCTGCTGCATCAATTACGTTAACAGGCTTGTCTTCGTCAAGCTCTAAATCAGCTAAAGTATCTTTTGGTGTTTCGGTTTCTGGCACAATCATCTTGGCCATTAAGAAACCACCCGGCGCTGCCATAAAGCTGGCTGCAATTAAATATTTAAGCTCTACACCAATAATCACGTAACCGGCCATTACTGAGCCCGCTACCGTTGCTAAGCCACCTACCATTACTGCAAATAACTCTGACTTAGTCATCGTTGCAATGAACGGCTTAACAATCAGTGGCGCTTCAGTTTGACCAACAAAAATGTTTGCGGTTGCTGAAAGCGACTCCGTGCGTGAGGTTTTCAACAGTTTTTGTAAACCACCGCCTAATATTCTAATTATCCAATCCATAATGCCTAAGTGATATAACACAGCAACTAATGCTGAGAAAAACACAATAACTGGCAATACCTGAATAGCAAAAATAAACCCTAACGTATCCTGATTTGCTAACGGTCCAAATAAAAAGCTGATCCCATCATTAGCAAACCCGATCACTGATGATACGGCTTTTGACATGCCAACTAATGCATTTTTACCTGCGTCTGAAAACAGGACAAAACCACCAATTATAAATTGCAGGGCAAAAGCGATACCGACAGTTCTAAAACTAATTGCTTTGCGATTTGTCGAAGCCGCAAATGCAATGCCTAGCAGCATACACATGCCGACTAAGCTCATAAATGTTGTCATCTTTGCTTATTCCCGTTGTTATTTTTGCAGTAAATATTTTATTTTACTTTTAATTATATCAATCGCAACACGATTCATACCACCACGTGTAACCACTAAATCAGCCTTGTGCTTTGAAGGCTCAATAAACTGATAAAACATCGGTCTCACAGTAGCTTGATATTGTTCAACAACGGACTGTAATGTTCTGCCTCGTTGCTCCATATCACGTTGCATACGGCGCATCAGGCAAATATCAAGCGGTGTATCAATAAACACTTTGATATCAAATTCTTTACGTAGCGCTTTATCACTAAGCAATAAAATCCCTTCAACTATGAGAATTTCTGCTGGCATCACAGTACGTGTTTTGTCACTGCGAGTATGCTGCGCATAATCATAGGTAGGTACTTCTACCGCTTCGCCATCACGTAACTGTGTTAAATGTTTACACATTAACTCATGTTCAAACGCATCAGGATGGTCGTAATTCGTTTGCGTACGATGATCAAACGGCAAATGCGATTGGTCTTTATAGTACGCATCTTCTTCAATCACGGCGATGGCGCCTGGTTCAAGCTCATTCACCAATTCATTGTAAATTGTTTGGCTAAAAAGAGATTTGCCAGACGCAGAAGCGCCAGCAATGGCTATTATTGTTCGTGTCACTAAAGTTCTCATCCACACAGAAGGATACATTGTTGGTAGATCACAATAGCAAAAAAGACACGAATAATCTCTCTTGCTTCGCTTTAAGGTGTGAAATTTATAATGTTTAGGTTTTATGAAACAGGACTTATGTCCTGTACGTTAAAAAGCACAAAAATATAAAGTAGCTACATTGGATAATCGAGGTGAGTATGGCAAGAGCAATTATATTAATGGCAGATAGCCTAGGCATAGGTGCAGCACCAGACGCTGACAAGTTTGGCGACTTGGGCGCAAACACTTTTGCACATTTGCTTAAAGCATACTTTGAAGAAACCGGCGAACGGCTATCACTACCTAACCTATCGTTATTAGGTTTAGTTGATGCATGTGAAGCTGCAGGCAATGAACCGTGCCTTGTTAGCGACCGTCAAACACCGATTGCTGCTTGGGGTTACGCAAAAGAGCTTTCTAGCGGCAAAGATACTCCATCAGGTCATTGGGAAATGGCAGGTGTACCGGTGTTATTCGATTGGGGATATTTCCCTAAAACACAACCGAGTTTTCCACAACAGTTAATTGACGAGCTGATTGCTCGTACCGGTATCCCAGGGATTTTAGGCAACTGCCATGCCTCGGGTACTACGATTTTAGAACAGCTAGGTGAAGAGCACATAAAAACAGGTAAACCAATCTGTTACACCTCAGCTGATAGCGTGTTTCAAATAGCCGCGCATGAACAAACTTTCGGTCTAGAAAAACTTTATCAGGTCTGCGAAATCACACGGGCGCTGCTTGATGAAATGAACATAGGACGAGTGATTGCGCGGCCATTTTTGGGTTCCAATAATCAAGACTTTGCCAGAACGGGCAATCGTCGAGATTATTCAGTGTTACCGCCAGCGCCAACATTGCTAGACAAACTAGCAGATGACGGTGGTGAAGTGATTAGCATAGGAAAGATATCTGACATCTATGCGCATCAAGGTATTACCCAAAAACACAAAGCCCCAGGCTTACAAAACTTGTTAGCAAAAACCACTGAGGTAATGGCATCAGCGCCAGATCACAGTTTGATATTTACTAATTTAGTTGATTTTGATGAAAAATTTGGTCATCGCCGCGACCCTGTTGGGTATGCAAAAGCGCTTAAACAGTTGGACGATTACTTACCAACGATACTTAAGCAGCTTAAAGCCGACGACGTACTAATTATTACGGCGGATCACGGTTGTGATCCAACATTCCCGGGCAGTGAGCACACCCGCGAATATGTGCCTGTACTTGCTTATCAGGTAGGGCTTGAAAATACCCCGCTTGGTGAACGTGCTAGTTTTGCAGATATAGGTCAAACACTTGCCCAGTGGTTTAACTTACCTGCACTTGAATATGGCGATGGCTTTATTGATAAGCTTAACGCGCTAAAAGTAAAAGGAAACGAATAATGAGTACTCCACATATTGACGCAAATAATGGCGATTTTGCACAAACGGTATTAATGCCGGGTGATCCATTACGTGCGCAATACATTGCTGAAAATTTTCTTGATGATGCTGTAAAAGTAACCGGCGTTCGTAACATGTATGGTTTTACTGGCACTTATAAAGGTAAACCAGTAAGCATTATGGGTTCTGGTATGGGTATTCCATCAATGTCGATTTATGCACGCGAACTAATCGTCAGCTACGGCGTTAAAAATCTAATTCGTATCGGCACCTGTGGCGGTATTGGTAGCGACATTAAAATTCGTGACGTTATTTTTGCGCAAGGCGCAAGCACAGATTCAAATGTAAACCGTGCACGTGTACGTGGTTATGATTTCTCAGCAATTGCTGATTTTGATTTACTATTAAACGGCGTTAATGCAGCAAAAGAGCTAGGTATTAAAGCGAAAGTGGGTAACGTATTTACCACCGATACCTTTTATCAAGCCGATAACAGCTTTTATCAAGAACTTGATAAACTAGGCATGTTAGCGGTAGATATGGAAACAGCCGGTTTATATGGCGTTGCTGCTGAATATGGTGCAAAAGCCATGGCATTATTTACCGTGAGTGACCACGTGATCACCGGTGAAGCAACCCCAAGTGAAGAGCGTCAAAGCACCTTCAATGAAATGGTTAAAATTGCCTTAGAGTCAATCTAAGCGTAATAAACAAAAAGTTCCTTGGTAACGTATTCGCAGTATTTTGGAGACACGCCCAAAATAATGTGAGACTAACCTCCAAAGCCGCCTAGTTAAACTAAGCGGCTTTTTTTATGGGGAAAAGCTAGCAAGGGTAAAGTTAGCGAGGGTAAAGTTAGCTAGGGTAAAGTTAGCTAGGGTAAAGTTAGCTAGGGTA
>NZ_JACJEE010000036.1:0-44775 GCF_014163915.1 Pseudoalteromonas sp. SR41-8 | reverse complement strand
GTACTAATTACCCGTGAGGCTTAACCATACAACGCCAAACGCGTTTTATGTGATAGTTGATAGCGCAAGAAGTTAATAGACTAAAGTAGATTTACTGAAAACTTTATTATCAGAATTCCAAATTTATAAGGTGACTCTTAGCGCGTAGCGTTAAAGTTGAGGCACCTTGCGCAAAGGAAATGTAAGCACTACGTGCTTTGTCATTACTCCTTTGCACCCTATTTGCTTGGTGACAATAGCGTTTTGGACCCACCTGACCCCATGCCGAACTCAGTAGTGAAACGAAACAGCGCCGATGATAGTGTAGCATTTGCTATGTGAAAGTAGGACATTGCCAGGCTCCAAATTGAGAAAGCCCGACTAGCAATAGTCGGGCTTTTTTACGTCTGGAATAAAGTAAAAAGAAGGTTCGAGGTTAAAGGCAATAGGTTTTAGGTAAAAAAGAATAAGAGCCTAAAGCCTACTCTATACATTTGCTATGTGACTTTTTATCGCTGTAGGCACCACGACATTGCTAGGCTCCAAATTGAGAAAGCCGCTTCAGAAATGAAGCGGCTTTTTTACGTCTGTAGGAAAGCTAATGGCTTCGAGCCGTCAGTGTTAACCTTTGACATGTGTGCGCCATTTTTAATCTTGAGAAACTAGCGCCCTTTAAAAGGAACTGCTATCTAGAAAATGCACTTCTAAAACAACCCATATTCTGCTGTTTCTTCAGCATGTTGATGCATTAAGTGATCAGGTCTAAAGATTGCACTTGGGTCTATGAGTACGCTATGTTTATGCTCAAGTTTTATTAATCCTCGCATCATATTTTTGGTCTGCGGGTCAATGTCAAAACCTACATCTGTTAGCTTATCTAAAGGCTTGATATCTTCTTTTTTATAACTGATATTATCCTCGACTTTATCAACAAGTAGTCCTATATGTGGGTTTCTACCATCTTTAGTTGTGAAAATGATGATTGGTTTATAATCTAAAATAATTTGTTCTTTGGCTGATTCGAACAGTCTAATTAATTGCATAAAATTGCTGTTTCGCTCAATATTTAGGTCAATAAGAGCTTGCTTTGGATTGCCTTTTTTTACTAGTTCAATTAGCTTATTAGCACGACTATACAAGCGTGCATGAGGGATCTTAAATCGTTCTATAATTGCTTTAAGATCTTCATTTTCGGTTTTAAAGCTGCTGTACCATTTTGCAAAGTTAGATTGCTGAATGTCAGTGTTGTGGTTAAAAGGTTGATTTTGGTTAATGCTATTTTCAAGTGCGAAAAACCATTCGTGTTGTTTTTGTTCCCACTCACTAAATAAATTCACTAATGATAAGTTGGTAGCTTGTGTTGATTGTTTGTTGAGAATAATACCTAGATCAAATATTGGAGTGGGGGTTTCCATATAGTCTTTAACACCAATAAAACTTTTATTGTCGTTAGGTAATGAGGTTAAATTATCTTCAAAGCGTTCAGTTAAAAGTATGTCGAGAATTTTTAATGAAATTGTTTTCTGGCCTACTCTAAAATTAATTAAGTCCATAGTGTCCTCACCTCCTAAATATATAGCTTAATAATAGAACATTATTTAGAAAGCGCAGCTATTTTGTTAAAACACAGAGCGATAGACAGTATGCTTATTCTTATCAGTTTTATTGACGAATAACGCGTTTATTTGTTTATCTTCACTAAAAATAATATTTAGGCGCTGCATTAAACAATTATGTTGCAGTGGTTGCGGGCAGCGTTGTGCTGCGGCGCTAAACACCATTGCATTGAGATAGCCTTCAAAGTGCAGACGACTAGGTGTGCTAACTTGCGCTGCAGCCATATCTTTGAAGAATTCAGTGCACCAATAAGCGTTACATTTATTAGGGTTAGGAATTACTTCGGTCGCCATAAGTTTACTGGGGTATTTTAGGCGAGCAAATAAGTCATTGCTTGAGGCAAAAGATATACTGGTGTAGTCAGGCATAAACTGTTGTTCATATGCGCTATTTATAAATTCAGATAATGGTTTGTATGTGCCGACTAAGCAAATGGCAGTAGCACCGCTGGCTTTTAGTGCTTTGAGAGCACCCTTAATATCATTACTATTTCGTTGATAGCGAGCGACTTTAACTGGCTTTAGATTGTGTTTGGCGAGCGATTCTCGCAATCCAGATTCTACTACAAGACCAAATTCATCTGCTTGAATTAAAAACCCAATACGTGTGTGATTGTTTTCTTCGACTAGGTATTTTATTTGCTCGTCAGCTTCATCATCGTAGCTAGCTCTTATGTTGAATACATTAATTGTTGGCTGATAATGCAAAAATTTAGCGCCGCTGTAAGGCATTAAATATGGAATTTGCAGTTGTTCAAGGATTGGTAAAACAGCAAAGCTTGTTGGAGTTCCCATTGCACCGAATAGCGCATCTACTTTGTCTTGATAAATAAAGCGACGAGTATTACTTACTGCGCGTTTTGGTTCATAACCATCGTCGGCGACTATTAATTCTACGTGTGCTCCGTTGATACCTCCGTTTTTATTTAGCTTGTTAAAATAGATATTACTACCTAGGTAAAGTTGTTCACCAATTTGTTTGGCAGGTCCTGTTAACGCGGTAGACATGCCTAATTTTATCGCTGGCTTGTTCTCGGCATAGGCGAAATTGCTATGTGAAAATGAAAAGAAGAAAAGAACGCTAAGGTAATTTTTTAAGTAAGTATTGTTCATACCAATTAGTAACAGCCTGTTTGAATAGTTTATCGAGTGATTTTTTACCACGGATCTGTAAAACTATTTGTGCCTTTTGTGATGACCAGTTTTGTAATATTAGTCTAATAAAAAGACATTTGGTATTTTCATCGCAATTAGATAAGCTGCTTGGTGTGCACCAAAGTGTCCGCCACAATAAAGGTTTGATGGTAAAAATTTGGTAATCTGTTGTTAGTAATGCAGCTAGACGTGTATCTTGGATGTTATCAGCGTTATGTTGAGCACAGTCACGCAGTACTTGTTCGACTAATTGTTGATCTAACTGATTGAAATGATCAAGTAGTTGCAATGCAAAGTCTGATTGAAAATCAGTTTTCAGATTTTTAATTAGCGAGCTGCGATCAGTTAAACTTTTAGCCACAAGAGCTGCATGTTCTGCAGTCGCTTTATCTTGCATAAAGCCTAGTTTAACTAAACTAAACCCCGCCATTTGCCAAAACTTGAGTAGGCTCGCATTAGCGCCAAAACTGGCTCCAAACCAGTCACAGCTTGATGCTAGTTGCTGTTCACAATGAGCAATAAGTTGTGAACCAATACATTTACTATGCTGTGATGGAGCTACAGCAATGCGCACAACACGAGCACACAACCTTGTTAGTACGTCAGCATTAGCACTTAACTGTGCTAATGTTTGCGCCATCAAATGCCCCTGTGGGCGACGTTGACCACTAACAACCTGTTGACTCAAGTCTGCGGTTAAACCGCCTTCAATCGCAATTAGGCATACTGCAATAATAACGCCTTGTTGCTGACATACAAAGATGCGTTGCTCTGTCGCGTCGAGTAAGTGGCGCAAGTCATTCACGCTAGTTTGATAATGCGCTAATGCTAATAGCCCAATGACTTGACGCAGTAGTGCTTCATTTTCAGCAAGGTGTTGGGGAGTCAGTTCAGAATAGAGCAGAGCGCTGGTGTCTAGCGTAATATCTTGATAATCGGCGTCAAGTGCTAACAAATTACAAATATGCTGTTCTAGCGGATCATTCGCTGCGAAGCGAATTGGTTGCTCTAGAGTAACACTATGCATATTTTTATAATGTTGCTCTAGGTAACGTTTGAATTTTAAAGTATACCCGCGGCCATTCCCTTCATAACCTACCATAGTGCTGGCAAATATAATGCGGGGATAATGCGTGAGCATTTTAATTAATAATGGTACTGGGATCGCAGCAGCTTCATCAACCAACAATACATCACAGTCAGGTAGTTCATTTAGTAATTGATCGGGTGCAATATAATGCAAGTTGGCGAGTTGTTTATCCCGAGTTTGATAGCTTAATCCTCGTGCTGCGGCAAAGTGTTTAAAACAGCTGTGTAGGGCGTTAAACTGCTGTGCACAAATGAGTATTTTTTTATCGTTAAGTGTTGCAGCAGCAAGCCCTAAAGCCGCCGATTTTCCGCGGCCACGATCTGCGCTGATCAATAAAGGGCGATTGGCTCTACCGTTGGCAGTTCTAATGATTTGCTCGATGCAAAATTGCTGTTCAGTTAGGTTTATTTTACCTGCTAGCTGGCTTGTTTCTGGTAACGTTTGCCAGCCTGATTGTTGGCTGAGGTGCAGATACAAATTACTCTGGAGTAAGCGTGCAAAGCGTTGGTTAAAATAACTCTGCTGTTGTTGTTGAGCAAATGATTGAAAGGCGGTCAGTGCTGGGTCACACCAATAGTGTAAATCATCAAGTTCTGGCAACAATACAATAAATAAACCGCCAGCCTGAACAGTGCCACTAAGAGCAGCAAATTTGTCTGGCACTAAGCCACTAAAACCGTCATAAATAACATGCTGAAATTCTTGGCCAAGAATTTGATGAGTATGTTCAGGCCAGCTACTGTCAGTGAGTTCGCCACTAGTTGATAATACCTTAACAAGCGGATGGCAAAGTTGCTTGAGTAACTCATTAGCCTGTTGATAACACCAGTTTTGTTCGCCAGTAATGAGTAGCAATTGCCTATGTTTAGCATAGGCAATTTGCGGTAGGATATTACTTATTAACGAGTTAAATGGCTTGTAGTCGTGCATAAACAGTTACTAACCACTTACTACCAAAGTCATCAAAATTCACTTGTACGCGAGATTGAGCGCCACTGCCTTCGTAATTAATAACCGTTCCCATACCAAATTTTGCATGTAATACGTGTTGTCCTAAGCTAAAGCCACTTTCTTCAAATACGGCATGACTAACTGATGAGCTAAATCGTCCTGCTGCGGGTGGTCGCGATACTTGAGTTTTAATACGAATTTCTTCAATACAATCTTCAGGCATTTCACGTAAAAAGCGTGATGGACTGTGGTACTTTTCTTGACCATAAAGACGGCGGCTCTCGGCATGGCTAATATAGAGTTTTTCCATCGCACGAGTCATCCCGACATAACAAAGACGACGCTCTTCTTCTAACCGACCTGATTCTTCATTACTTTGTTGAGATGGGAACATGCCTTCTTCAACACCAACCATAAATACGAGTGGAAACTCTAAGCCTTTCGCTGAGTGCAACGTCATCATTTGCACTGCATCTTCATGTTCTTCAGCTTGACCATCACCGGATTCCAGTGAGGTATAAGCCAAGAATCCTTGCAGTGGTGAGCTAAACTCTTCATCTTCCGGGAGTTCGTATTGGCCACAGGCGCTGATCAGCTCTTCTAAGTTTTCTACCCGGGCGCGGCCCTTTTCGCCTTTTTCTGCTTGATACATCGCCATTAAACCAGATGTTTGAATAGCGTATTTCGCTTGCTCTTCTAAAGTGAGATCACCAATTTTATCTTCAATATGTTCTACCAGTTCAACAAACTTAGTAACAACCGTCGCCGCACGTCCTGATAAATGTTGTTGTTCTACGATGGCTTTGGCGGCGTACCATAATGGCAATGATTCGCTACGCGCACAATCGCGAATATGGCTTAAGGTTTTATCGCCAATGCCACGAGCAGGAGTGTTAATCACTCGCTCAAATGCAGCATCATCCTGACGATTACCTACGAGCCGTAAATATGCCAGCGCATCTTTAATTTCCTGACGTTCAAAGAAGCGCATACCGCCGTAAATGCGGTACTTCAAGCCTTCTTGTAACATGGCTTCTTCAAGTACCCGCGATTGCGCGTTACTACGATATAAAATCGCCGCATCTTGTAGGGCATTACCAGCGTTTAACCAGCTGCGTAATTTGCTGCTTACAAAGCGCGCTTCGTCTAATTCGTTAAAAGCGGCATAAACAGAAATAGGTTCACCATCATTGCCATCAGTCCAGAGGCTTTTACCCATTCGGTCTGAGTTATTTTGAATAAGTGCATTAGACGCTTTTAGAATAGTGGCAGTAGAGCGATAGTTTTGTTCAAGGCGAATAGTTTCGGCTTTAAAATCGGTCAAAAAGCGCTTAATGTTTTCAATTTTAGCACCACGCCAACCGTAAATACTTTGGTCATCATCACCTACGATCATGATGCTGTTGGTATCGCCGGCTAATAATTTAAGCCATGCATATTGAATGGTGTTGGTATCTTGAAACTCGTCTACTAGCATATGGGCAAAACGTTGCTGGTAGTGACGTAGTAAGGTTGGATTATTTTTTAGTACTTCAAAACTACGTAATAAGATTTCGGCAAAATCAACTAATCCTGCTCGATCACATGCTTCTTGATAAGCGGTGTAAACTTTAAGCATCATTTGTTCGTTGATGTCGTAAGCTTGGATATCTTTGGGGCGCAGACCTTCATCTTTCTTGGCGCTGATATACCAGCCAAACTGTTTTGCAGGCCATTTTTTGTCATCAATATTCATGGCTTTTAATAAGCGTTTGATCATTCTAAGTTGATCATCAGAGTCTAAAATTTGAAACGCTTCTGGTAAGTTTGCTTCGCGATGGTGGGCGCGCAATATACGGTGTGATAAGCCATGGAAAGTACCAATCCACATACCACCTACTGGTGCTTGAAGGGCTTGTTCAACGCGCGTGCGCATTTCTTTAGCTGCTTTATTGGTAAAGGTTACTGCAAAAATACTATAAGCGGAGGCTTGCTCAACCTGCATTAACCATGCGATACGATGAACGAGTACTCGAGTTTTCCCAGAGCCTGCGCCAGCAAGCACCAGCATATTTTGGAGTGGGGCTGCAACTGCATCCCGTTGTTTATCATTTAAACCGTCGAGTAATTCTGAAACGTCCATCATCACGCCTTTTCAATCAATATTAAAAGCAGTATAACAGGTGTTTTTGTTAGGCTAAATAAAATACTGTTTTTATAACCAGTTAATTTAATACATAGTCTAAAGGCTTTAAAAACTTAATGATTCATTTATAGTCATTTTTTAGCTAAGCTAGATCAATGGTGTGAAGTGATATCGCCAATTTGACTTATATTTAGTAAAAATCACGATTTTAGCTAGTTCTTCGTATTACCGTTGATTTTAACATATTGATTTTTAATAACTAAATAATTGGCATGAAGAATGTAAGTAGATAAGAATAAAATTAAATTAATAATTGAGGTTAACATGGCAGAGCAAGGTTCAGGCGGTAATGTTATCGCAGCGATTTGTAATATATTTTTCCCAGGTTTAGGGCAGTTAGTTCAAGGCCGGATCATGGCGGCAATTGGTTTCTTCCTAGCGTGGGTTATTAGTGGCGCGCTTATTTATGTTGCGATTGGTTTTATATTACTGCCGATCGTCTATATTTGGGCAATCATTGATGCCGCGCGGTTTAGATCTTATCGGTAGCTGTATCACTTCAAAGAATAGCGCTTTTTAGCGCTATTTTTGTCACTGGCTTTATTTATTCAGCACTGACTAGGGTATAATCCCGATCATTAGTTGTATTTAGGTAAAGTTATGGAATACCAATTTATACGCGATCCAATAAGTGGCCTGCGGATTAAAATTAGCAGTGAACATGCGGTTATTGGCCGTTGGTTAAATGAAGAGATCGGCAAAGACAAAATTGCTATGGTACAAGCTTTAATAGCCTCAGTATCAAGTAGTTTTGAGCCGTTAACGCTACAGGGCCAAGAAATTGATTTGATCTTAAATAAAGATGAAGCCATTTTTGAAGCCCATGCCTTGCACCAAGACTCTGAAGATTTATTTGCTTATCAAGATGATGAGCTTATGCTCGAGGAAAATGGTTTAAGTAGTGGCTGTGGTTTTGAAGATTTTGTTGATCTGATTAATTCATGGCAAGAATTTACTACAGGTAGGTAGCCGTCAGTTTTCAGTTAGCAAAATATCCTCGGGTGCCGCGTAATGAAATGCCCTTAGCTATATTGGCAATATTTGTGTTAGCGACCTCTGCGTATTAACCACAATCAGCACGTAGAATCGATTTCATCGAAGAGTATTTATCTGTATTATTAACTACAATTAAAAAATAGTAACCGGAAGAGATATGTCTGCCAATTTAAATAAACTAGTGGTGATGCTAGAAATGCAAAATGCCATGAACACCAAAGTTCATGATCAATGGTTTAGCCAAGGCTTTGAATGGTATCGCGCTATTTGGGTTGAATGCGCTGAAATGCTTGATCATTACGGTTGGAAATGGTGGAAAAAGCAAACTCCAGATACCGAGCAAGTTATTTTAGAATTGGTTGATATTTTTCACTTCGGTTTATCGTTACGCATTGATGGTGAGACCAGTTATTTAGATCTTGCTAAGCAGTTGGAACAACAGTTAAGTGCACCGCAACAAGCTGATGATTTCAAACAAACGTTAGAAATTCTCGCCGCGTCAGCCGTCGCTGAGAAAACCTTTAACGCCGCAGCCTTCGCTGGATGTATGGCGCAAATAGGTATGGATATTGATGATTTATATCGAGGCTATGTAGGTAAAAATACGCTTAATTTTTTCCGCCAAGATCATGGTTATAAAGATGGTAGCTACATTAAAGAATGGCATGGCAAAGAAGATAACGAGCATTTAGTTGAGGTCGTTAAAAGCCTGAATACGGAACATGCTGATTTTGCAAAGCTTGTATATCAAGGCTTAGAGGCTCGCTACCCTAAAAATTAAGGCAGCATGTCACGAAAATCAGTGACGCTCAAATAGTCACTGATTTCATTGTACGGTTGTTTACTATCTGGGTTTGCAACCGCCAATAAATGGCCAATACCATATTCTTTTGCGGCGTTTAGTACCGCTAAACTGTCGTCAACGAACAGCGTACGCTGCTTATCAAAACCTAAATCGAGTTGTACTTGCTGCCATAAGCTTTGCTGCTCTTTACTCACACCATATTGATGAGTCGACACCACACCATCTAAATAGTTATCAATATTGGTTTTTTCAAACTTGAGCATGACACTTTCCGGGTGTGCGTTGGTAAGTAAAATCAACTCTTTACCCGCTTTTCGCAACGATGTTAAAAATGCAGGTACATCCTCACGCATTTTAATGAGGTGCTGATGCTGATATTTTAGCTCCATAATAGGTAAATTAAGTTGTTGTTCCCAGTAATCTAAGCAATACCATTGGATTTGACCGCTAACGGCTTGATAGCGTTTTAATATATCCGCTTGGGCTTGTGCCAAACTAATATTCTTTGCGATAGCGAGTTGCTCAGGGATCACTGTCAGCCAAAAGTGATTATCAAAATGGAGATCGAGCAAAGTGCCATCCATATCTAGCAGCACAGTATCGATTTTTGACCAATTTAACATAGGAATTTCATCTTATAGGGTTTATTATTGAACTAACTGCCATGATAGCAAATTAATGCCAATGACACAGAAAAAGCACCCAACACCACCACAAATTCTTCGCATCGAAGTTGTTGCTAAAAGCCGATTATTTACGGTGGAATCACTTGAATTAAAATTTTCAAATGACGAACAGCGTCAATACGAACGGATCCGCGGCGGTGGCCGAGGGGCTGTAATGATAGTGCCATTAACAGCTGATAATGAATTACTGTTAGTACGAGAATATTGTGCTGGCACTAATGATTATCAACTAGGCTTCCCAAAAGGCTTAATTGATCCTGGTGAAACACCAGAACAAGCAGCAAACCGAGAATTAAAAGAAGAAGTTGGCTTTGGTGCTGAGCAACTTCAGCCACTTAAAGTGGTTTCAATGGCACCCAGTTACTTTAATGCGACTATGCACATATTGTTTGCGCAACAACTTTATCCGCAAACTTTAGTTGGGGACGAGCCAGAACCATTAGTGGTTGTTAAGTGGCCATTAACCGATTGGCAGTCATTATTACAACAATCAGACTTCACCGAAGCACGAAGCGTTGCAGCTTTGCTATTATTAACTAAGCATTTAGAATCAGGAGCTGCGAATGATTGAATTACTTGAGCCATGTATTGAGCTTGCGCAAAGCGCTGGTGCTGCGATTATGGCTATTTACAAGAAAGATGATATTGGCCAGCAAGAAAAGTCAGATCACACACCTGTCACTAAAGCCGATTTAGCCGCTAACGATGTGTTAGTTGCTGGATTAAAAGCACTAGCGCCAGATATTCCTATTATGTCAGAAGAAACACCAATCCCTGCTTTAGCGGATAGGCAAGATTGGCAGCGCTATTGGTTACTCGATCCAATGGACGGTACCGGTGAGTTTATTTTAGAAAGCGGCGACTTTGCGGTAAATATCGCTTTGATTGAAAACAATCGCCCAGTGCTTGGGGTGATTTATTGGCCAGCGAAAGAGACAACTTACTTTGCCAGTTATCAAAATGGTGCATTTAAGCGTGTCGATGGCGTAGAGCAGCAGATCAATGTTGCCACTCCAGATAACTTAACTTTGGCTGTTAGTCGTCGTCAAAAAATTGAAGCTGTTAGTCAATACTTGAACGCGCAGTTTACAACAGTTGCTGTAGGTTCATGCTCTTTAAAAGCATGTATTGTTGCTGAGGGTAAAGCTGACTGTTTTTTACGGATAGGGCCAACAGGTGAGTGGGATACGGGAGCATCGCAAATAATTGTTGAAGAAGCAGGTGGCTGTATTACTGATGCTGAATTTAATCCATTAACCTACAATCAGCGTGAGAGTACAGAGAACCCTGACTTTATAGTGATGGGTCACCCTGATTGGGAGTGGCAAAAAATGATCAGTCCACACCAAAGAGCGCTTTAATTACTCTGTTTGTTTGCTTTTTGTTCGGTTGAACAGCTTTAAGCAGTTTAACTGTTGCATTATAATATGATTCCTATACTATAGCGCTCTCTTCGAAACAGGCTCGCAAATAACGCGAAACCGTTGAAAAAGAAATTACAGGCGCGGGATGGAGCAGCCTGGTAGCTCGTCGGGCTCATAACCCGAAGGTCGTCGGTTCAAATCCGGCTCCCGCAACCAATTCTTTTTAAGAAGCGGTTACTGTAAACTCTAGGTGAGAGTTAAAAATCACTAGTCGATAGACTTAAAATATACAGGCGCGGGATGGAGCAGCCTGGTAGCTCGTCGGGCTCATAACCCGAAGGTCGTCGGTTCAAATCCGGCTCCCGCAACCAATTTTTATTGGAAGCCAAGTTGTCATGTATAGCAACTATAAATAAATCTGCAATTTCAGGCGCGGGATGGAGCAGCCTGGTAGCTCGTCGGGCTCATAACCCGAAGGTCGTCGGTTCAAATCCGGCTCCCGCAACCACTGAAATCAAGTAATAATGAATCGACACTCTATATGAGTGTTTTTTTATGTCTAAAATTCAGTGAAGATCTTGATGTTGCTATATAACCCGAAAGTCGTCGGTTCGCTCTCCATAAACTCAGGCTCCCGCAACCATTGAAATAACAAATTCTATTAAATCGACACGCCTAAAGCGTGTTTTTTTATGTCTAAAATTCAGTGAGTGCAAAGATTGGGCTACTCATAACCCGAAGGTCGTCGGTTCGTTCTTCATAAATTCTGGCTCCCGCAACCACTGAAATCAAGTAATAATGAATCGACACTCTTAATGAGTGTTTTTTTATGTCTAAAATTCAGTGAGTGCAAAGATTGGGCTACTCATAACCCGAAGGTTGTCGATTCGTTCTTCATAAATTCTGGCTCCCGCAACCATTGAAATCAAGTAATAATGAATCGACACTCTTAATGAGTGTTTTTTTATGTCTAAAATTCAGTGAAATAAATAGCTCGTCGGTCTCAGCTCTACATTAGCCAGCAAAGGCCATCTATTTAAATCCGGCTCCCGCAACCACTGAAATCAAGTAATAATGAATCGACACTCTTAATGAGTGTTTTTTATGTCTAAAATTCAGTGAGTGCAAAGATTGGGCTACTCATAACCCGAAGGTCGTCGATTCGTTCTTCATAAATTCTGGCTCCCGCAACCATTGAAATAAAGTAATAATGAATCGACACTCTTAATGAGTGTTTTTTTTGTCTGAAATTTAGTAACACGCATAAGTTGGGTTACTCATAACCCGAAGGTCATCGATTCGTTCTTCATAAATACTGGCTCCCGCAACCATTGAAATAACAAGTTCTATTAAATCGAAACGCCTAAAGCGTGTTTTTTATGTCTAAAATTCAGTGAGTGCAAAGATTGGGCTACTCATAACCCGAAGGTCGTCGGTTCGCTCTCCATAAACTCAGGCTCCCGCAACAACTGAAATAAAGTAAGACAAATTAAATAGGTATTGTTGATGAGTGCTTTTTCATGGCAGTATTTTCAGAGAACCTAGAGCTTTGACTATTTCCAAAGATCAGGATCTTCTTCTGGACGGGAATCTTTTCTGTCTAATACCTGCGAAAAGCGATTAGCAAAGATACCTAAGTAGCCCCAAGCGGCGAAGAATAGTGCGATGGCTAAAATTACTAAGCCGATGATTTGTAAGCTGTAGTGGCTATAATAGCCGAGGGTGATTAATATCACGGCTAGCACAAACAGTGCTAAGCCGCGTAAAAAGCGCTTTAAACTGAGCTTAGGCTCTGAACCTAAGCGATATATCAGCGGCTTTAGCATGACTGCCTACTATTAATAGTAAGAATGATCGCCAGCTTTGTGATCAGTAATATCAGCAACACCGGTGATTTCATCGAACTTAGCAATCATTTCTTTTTCAATGCCTTCTTTTAGTGTGACATCGATCATAGAACAACCATTACAGCCACCGCCAAATTGAAGAACAGCAATACCTTCAGCAGTTACTTCTACAAGGCTTACTTGGCCGCCATGGTTAGCAAGCTGAGGGTTAACCTCTGTTTCTAACATGTGTTGAATACGTTCGTTAAGTCCTGCGTCATCACCGATTTTACGGGCTTTAGCATTGGGGGCTTTAAGTGTTAACTGAGTGCCCATTTTGTCGGTAACGAAGTCAATTTCAGCTTCTTCTAAAAATGGCGCGCTTTCTGTGTCAACTACAGCATCAAAGCCGTTAAAAGGAAGACGAATATCGGTGGCTTCTACTGCATCTTCAGGGCAGTAAGATACACCACATTCCGCTTGTGATGTGCCAGGGTTAACAACAAATACGCGAATATTTGTTTTTTCAGCTTGGTCAGCTAATAATTTTGCAAAATGCGATTGTGCGGTTTCGGAAATAGAAATCATAAAACAACTATACTTGACTAAATTACTCGGATACTGGTTATCATACTCCGCTCATCGCGTTGTCGCCAGTGTTGAGCGTAAAAATTTGGCATCTATTTTAAGCAATGGTAGCGTGCAAACATTGATCATTTACTGAGTGTTTTCTATGCGTTTGATAATAACAATCTTTACACTATTGCTAAGCTTTTCTTGTTTAGCACAACCGCTTTCATATTATTTCAATGATGATGTGAAATTTGATCCAACTATTCCCACTCCAGAGCAGGTTTTAGGCTATGAAGTCGGGCAGTGGCACGTACGTCATGATCAACTCGTTCGTTATATGGAAATATTGGCACAAAAAAGTGACCGTATTAATTTTGAAGTCATTGGTCGTACCCATGAGCAGCGCCCGCTCGTTATGCTAACTATCACCGCAGCTGATAAGTTGGCGAATGTGGAGCAAACACGTAAGGCGCACTTGGCGCGTTTAGCCGATCCAGAAAAAGCCAAAGAAACCGATCAGCCAGCGGTCGTTTGGATGGGTTATAGCGTTCATGGCAATGAATCTTCTGGTAGTAATTCAGCCTTGCTAGTGGCTTATTATTTAGCTGCGGCGCAAGGTAAAGAAATTGATACGCTATTAAATAACACGGTTATTTTACTCGATCCTTCATTAAACCCCGATGGTTTAGCACGCTTTGCGAATTGGGCGAATAGTAATCGCGGTATGAACTTATCGTCTGATCCACAAACTCGGGAGCATATTGAAAGCTGGCCAAGTAGCCGTACTAACCATTACTGGTTTGATTTAAATCGTGATTGGTTGCTGCTACAACACCCTGAATCTCGTGCTCGTATTGCTAAGTTTCATTACTGGAAACCCAATATTCTTACTGATTTCCATGAAATGGGTCCCAATAGCACTTTTTTCTTTCAGCCAGGTATTCCATCACGTAAGCACCCGATCACCCCTGATGAAAATGTCAGTCTCACGAAGGCAATAGGTAACTATCATGCTAAAACATTGGATGAACACAACGCGTTATATTTTACCGAAGAAAGCTTTGATGATTTTTACTATGGCAAAGGTTCAACTTATCCAGATGTAAATGGTGGTGTGGGTATTTTATTTGAGCAAGCAAGTTCTCGTGGTCATCTGCAAGAAACCATAAATGGACCGCTGAGTTTTGCATTTACGATTAAAAACCAGCTGCTTACGAGCCTATCTACATTTCAGGCTGCGATAGATAATCGCCAAGCATTACTCGATTACCAAGCTAGTTTTTACAATAATGCTATAGAGCTTGCTAATGATGAAGATTATAAAGGTTATGTAGTGCAAGGCGGTGCAGATACAACACGTAGCGCACTTTTTTTAGATTTATTGAAACAGCATCAGATCAAAGCTTATCCACTTAATAAAGCAGTAAAAGCGGATGGTAAGAATTTTTCTGCGAAAAGTTATTTTGTGCCATTAGCCCAGCCGCAATATCGCTTAGTTAAAGCCATTTTTAGTGAGCAAAAGCGTTTTGTTGATAACACTTTTTATGATGTATCCGGCTGGACGTTAGCCCATGCTTTTAACTTGGAGTTTGCAGCAATTAAAAGTGGCTGGGGCTTAGACGTTAGTAAAAATGCATGGCAACAGCCTGAAAAACCACAATTTGCTGCGTTAGATGCACAGTATGCGTTTGGCTTTAAATGGGATAATTATTTAGCTCCGAAAATGCTTAATAAATTATTACAGCAAGGTGTGCAAGCTCGTGTGGCGCTCAGCCCGTTATCAGCTAAATCGCTTGCAAGTACACAGGAATTTGCTGCGGGTAGTATTATTATTCCTGCTGGGATTCAAAAAAATCCGCAATGGGTGTCGTTATTAAATAGTGCACAAAATGAGTTTGGTATTGCAATTACGCCTATTACTTCTGGCTTAACGGCAAAGGGTGTCGATTTAGGCTCGCGGACGTTAGCGGTAGTTAAAGCGCCTAAAGTATTACTCGTTGGTGGCCAAGGGACTAGTCAATATGAAGTAGGTGAAGTGTGGTATTACTTAGATCGCTTTGTTGGTGTGGCACCTACCATTGTGGAAATGGAACGTTTTGGTGATCTTGAACTTAGTGATTACAGCCACATTGTTTTGGCTCATGGAAATTACAATAAGCTTTCAGATGCTGACAAAATAGCAATTAAAACTTGGGTACGTAAAGGTGGAGTTATTTGGGGCCACAAAGGTGGGGCTAAGTTTTTAGTCGATCAACAACTATTAAAAACCAGTTATTTATCACGCCGAGATGTTGCCAGCGCCTTCAAAACGGATGGCTTAAACTATGGTGATAAAGATCATTTAGCTGGGCGTCAACGTATTGCTGGAGCGATATTTAATACTAAAGCCGATTTAACGCACCCACTTACTTTTTCATTACAGCGTGACACCTTACCAGTATTTAAAAATAGTACTTGGTTACTTGAAATGTCAGCTGCACCATTTGTAAATGTGTTGCAGTATACGCAAAAGCCATTACTAGCGGGCTTTACCGATGATGTGAATGTTGAGCAAGTAGCGGGAGCGGCTGGTTTAGTGGCACATTCGTATGGTCGTGGCAGTGTGATTGGTATGACAGATGATCCGGTATTTAGGGGCTATTGGTACGGTACCAGTCGTTTATTGAGCAATGCATTGTTTTTTGGTCACACATTTAGAGCGAATGCCGATTAATTAATTAGCTTAAGTATTAATGTCCTAATGGTGTTAAGCAGGTTACAAATGCCCAAACTTGCTTAGCACCAGCCTTTTTAAGGGCGATGGTAGCTGCATTAAGAGTTGCTCCTGTTGTCATCACATCATCAATTATAGCAACTGTTTTTCCGCTCATATCGGTATTACATATAAATGCGCCATGTAAGTTTTTTACTCGTTTAGCTTTGCTAAGTGATGACTGTGCTTGGGTTTTCTTTGTACGCTGTAAACTCTGAGAATCAATATTTTCATTTACTAAACATGGCAACCAGCATTGTGATACTTGGTTAAAGCCTCGCTTTAAAAAACGCTGCTGATGTAGAGGTAAAATAATAAATAAATCTGGCCATATTTCGCTATTTTTTTTACTAACAGTCAGTTGTTGGCTAATAATTAACGACAATGCGTTTTTATAATGAATCTGGTTACTAAATTTAAGTTGCGTGAGCCAACCATCAAAAGGGGGACGATACCACGCGCAAGCGAACAGGTAATCGAATTGGCAATCAGGAAATAACTCAACCACATCTGGGCGATACAGTAAATTAGCATGTGTGGTTATATCTAATAGCGGCAAATCAGCTAAACAATGTTCGCATAAACTATGTTTGGTACGGATAATACTTTGGCATTGCACACAAAAAGAAGGAAAAAACCAATCGCCCAGCTGTTGAAAACATTGATGAAAAGCAGTCATTGCATTCATTCCCTCAAACGCTATTATGAGCGCTAAGTTTGGAGCAAGGTTATAAAAAATGCAAAATGAGCTGGTGTTATTACATGGTTGGGGGATGAATCAAGGCGTATGGCAGTTGATCTTGCCGGAGCTTCAATTTATGCATAACGATACAGTACGCAGTGTTGATTTACCCGGTTACGGTAATAATCAAACATCGCCAAAGCCGTATACTTTGCATGCCGCTGCATTACAATTAAGCAATCAATTACAGCCAAACACTACCTTAATGGGCTGGTCTTTAGGTGGTTTATTTGCTCTTTATATTGCAAAGCACTGGCCTGAAAAAGTCGCGAAAGTGATATTAGTTGCTGCAACTCCATTATTTGCTGAAGGCGATGATTGGCCAGGAATAAAAGCAAATGTATTAGCTGCATTTAAAGAGCAGTTAGTCACTCATCGCGAGAAAACCATCGATCGCTTTTTGGCAATACAGGCGATGGGCAGTGAAAATGCCCGAGATGATATTAAACAACTTAAACAGTTACTCAATGAATTTCCGGCTCCACAAGAGTGCGCATTAACTGCTGGTTTGGATATTTTACAGCAAGATGATTTACGCGATGCTTTTGCCTGTTGTCCAGTGCCAATCCGTGCTGTATTTGGCCGTTTAGATGCATTGGTACCGTATCGCGCAGTAACCAAAATGAAAGTTTTAAAACACGATTTTGAGTATGAAGTGATCGATAAGGCGTCACACGCACCTTTTATATCCCATAAAAAAGAGTTTTTATCTGCCGTCAAATCAATGCTTTGAAAAGTAACTTTACGGTGGTTTGAAAAACTCTGCAGTAAAGCTTTATTTTGACTGTTTTATGAGCGATAATTAACCAATATATCATTGGTGGAGGTGTTGTATGCCAATCGGATCTGTGTTTAATAACGGTGTTGAAGGTTTTAATCGTGCCAGTCAGGGTATAGAGAAAGCCAGCGCAGAAATAAATCGCGCCAGCATTGAGCAACAAGACGACGCTCAGCTTGCCCAACAGCGCCAGCTGCAAGCTGCTCGTCCGGAAGAAGCGGTAACCGCTCCTGTGTCACAACCACCACGTATTGATGAAGCCTTGGTCAATTTAAAGGTCGAAGAGTTTAATGCCAAAGCCAATACGCAATCAATTCAAACCGCGGACGAAGTACTGGGGACTTTGATTGATATTCGTGTTTAATTTGCCATGAACATTGTCACGCCATTTCCAAATATTAATATAAACACCGCAAATGTTTATACGGAAACCGCTCGGCGTGACAACCAACTTCGGGAAGTTATCCCGCCACCTGCAGCTACAAAACCGACTAATGCTGAAAACAAAGCGCTCGGTGATAATGAAAAAACTAAACAACCCGGTACAACTGATACCGGCACTTATGATGCCAAGGGTAAACTTGCCGACGAAAAAGTAATTCAAGAGCGTCAGCAGGGAGATGCAGAGCAAAATCCAGAGCAAAATGAACAGCAACAACAAGATAAAGAGAAAGAGGCAAAGCAAAAAGAGCAAGTAGCTCAGCAAGAGCAACAAGACGCTGAGCAAATTAAAGAGTTAAAAGCGCGTGATACTGAAGTACGTATTCATGAGCAAGCTCATTCATCAGTTGGTGGTCAACACGCAGGTTCGCCAAGTTATGAGTACCAACGTGGACCTGATGGTACCAATTACGCTGTTGGCGGCGAAGTACAAATTGACGTTGCTGAAATAGCAGGTGACCCGCGAGCTACAATAGAGAAAATGCAAACGGTACGTGCTGCAGCTTTAGCGCCGGCAGAGCCTTCTGGTGCTGATCGTTCGATTGCTGCTGATGCCACTCAAAAGCTCGCTGCAGCGCAAGCAGAGCTTAGTAATATAGACAGTGATGATGAAAGCAGTACGCAATCAGCATCGTTCAAAGTAGATAACGAATTAACAAAGGATGAGAAAGCTGCAACTACTGCTGAATCAGAAACCGCAACGGCTAAGCGCGATATTGAAGTTGAGCAGCGTGCAGGTCGCATTGCGCAGTTTTATCAAGCCGCCACCTCGCCTTATGGACAGTCTGGCTTTTCTGCAACCATATAGTTGCTCCCTCGTAATATGTGTTTCCTCAATTTAAATCCAAATAAATCATTTTTTAAGTGTGGTTATTCACATTTATTTACCTAAAGATGTATGCAATTAATTGTGAAATATTACTGTAACTGCTATTTTCCCTACGATTTTTATTATGGAAGACAATTAAATGAAATATGCAGTAATCGCAGGTGCTTTATCACTTTTTTCAATAACAGCGGTGGCGAATGAAACGGCTGGCTTAAGTTATGACTATGTCGAAGTTGGCTATGCAAAAATGGACGTAGATGACTTGGATGAACTTAGCTTTGATGGTTATGCAGTTAAGCTTAGCAAGCAAGTAAGTAGTAATTGGTATCTAACCGGTTTATATGCAAGCACATCAGATGATCTGTCAAATAGTGTCTCTGAGGATTATCGTGATATCTTTCAAAACGGTGAGTATGTAGGAACGTCACAGTTATACACTGAAGGAAAGCTAGACGCTGAATTTACTAGATTAGAGCTCAGTGCGGGTTATATTCAACGTTTATCTGCAGTTACCAATTTAGATTACAGTATCAGTCTAGGTAGACTGAAGTACAGCACTGACTTCATAAACCTAGTCGAAGAAAGGTTTAATGGCCAAGTATTCTCATCGTCAGAATCAGCTTACTCGGACTCAGATAGTGCTGATATCCTCTCTGCTAATGTGCAAGTTAGGCATTTAGTCACGGATAAATTCGAAGTAAATGCAGGCTTAGGCTACGAGCGTTTACATGATGAAGAAAGTGACAATAACGTTGTTTTAAAAGCGGGTTTTAATTACACCTTGACTGAAAAAGCAATTTTAGGTGCTTCATACCGTTACGTTGATGAGTATGCTGATATTGCAGCGACCTTACGTTATTACTTTTAAATCAGATTTAAATAGCAGAATTGCAAACGCCACAAACTGAGTTTGTGGCGTTTTTGCTTAAGCGTTATTTTTTCACTTTTGCATTTGCGAAGGCATCTGCAAATGCATTACCCATTATCGCATTACCGGTATCGCGTGTTGGTTTTGCAGCGCGAGGTTGCTGAGCATTGTTACGATTATTAGCTTGCGGCTTTTGACTGACTGATGGAGCAGGTTTATTGCTGGTATCAATGTCATCGTCTAAACGCATGGTAAAACTAATACGTTTACGGGCAGCGTCAACTTCCACTACTTTTACTTTTACAATATCACCTGCTTTAACTACTTCACGCGGATCAGAGATAAACTTATTAGTAATCGCTGAAATATGTACTAAACCATCTTGGTGCACACCCACATCAACAAAAGCACCAAAGTTAGCTACGTTTGAAACCACGCCTTCTAAAATCATCCCTGGCTTTAAGTCACTGATTTTTTCAACACCTGCTTTAAACTCTGCTGTTTTAAAATCAGGACGAGGGTCGCGTCCAGGTTTATCAAGTTCACTGATGATGTCGGTAACCGTTGGTAAGCCAAATTTATCATCAATGTAGTCATTGGCAACTAACTTATTCAGCAGCTCTGAGTTACCAATTAGGTTATTTACATCGAGACTATTTTGTTCACAAATGCGTTTAACGATAGGGTAAGCTTCCGGGTGAACTGATGATTTATCAAGTGGGTCGCTGCCATTACTAATTTTTAAGAAACCGGCGGCTTGTTCAAATGCTTTTGGCCCTAAACGCTCTACTTTCTTTAGCTCTGAGCGTTTAGTGAATGAACCGTTAGCATCGCGATAATTAACAATATTTTGCGCTAAGGTTTTATTTAACCCTGAAACACGCGCAAGCAATGGCACTGAGGCCATATTTAAATCTACACCTACCGAGTTCACACAATCTTCAACAACAGAAGTCAGAGTTTGCCCTAGTTGGCTTTGTGATACATCGTGCTGATATTGACCTACACCAATTGACTTAGGCTCCACTTTCACAAGTTCAGCAAGTGGATCTTGTAAGCGACGCGCAATTGAAACCGCACCACGTAACGACACATCTAAATCAGGAAACTCATTAGCAGCAAATTCTGATGCTGAATACACCGATGCGCCAGCTTCACTGACCATAATTTTATTGAGTTTTAGCTCGCTATTTGCTTTGATTAATTCAGCAACCAGTTTGTCTGATTCGCGTGAAGCGGTGCCGTTACCAATAGCGATTAGTTCGACTTTATGTTGGCGGCATAACTGCTCTAGCGTTCGTACTGATTTATCCCAATGATTTTGTGGTGCATGTGGGAAGATAGTTTGTGTGGCTAATAACTTACCAGTGCTATCAACAACGGCAATTTTACAGCCAGTGCGCAGACCAGGATCTAGGCCCAATGTTATGCGAGGCCCAGCAGGGGCAGCCATAAGTAAGTCTTTTAAGTTTTTAGCGAACACATCGATAGCGCCTGTTTCGGCTTTTTCACGCATGGCTGCTAAAAATTCGTTTTCTAAATGTAAGCCTAGCTTAATTTTCCAGGCCCACTGCACGACAGTGAGTAACCAAGGGCTGGCTACTTGGTTGTTAATATCAAGGCGGTAATGATCGGCAATCATCACGGCACACATATGGGCCGGGTTTTCTGAACTTGGCTCAGGGTTGATTGTTAACTGTAGAATACCCTCGTTGCGCGCGCGCAACATAGCTAAAGCGCGGTGCGAAGGCACTTTTTTAAGCGCTTCTTGATGCTCAAAATAATCGCGGTATTTAGCGCCAGCTTGTTCTTGGCCTTTGATTAAGCTTGCTTCGATTTGACCGTGCTGACTGATGTGACTACGAAATTTGGCGAGCAGCTTGGCATCTTCAGCAAAGCGTTCCATTAAAATAAATTTAGCGCCATCCAGAACTGCTTTTTCATCAGCAAAGCCGGCTTCTGCATTTAGGTAGCCAGCGGCTTGTTGCTCAGGATCTAAAGAAGCATCATTAAATAAAGCATTCGCTAACGGCTCAAGACCAGCTTCAATAGCAATTTGTCCCTTAGTGCGGCGCTTAGCTTTGTAAGGTAAATATAAATCTTCAAGTTCAGTCTTGCTGTCCGCATTATTAATATCGGCAGCTAAGCTGGTGGTGAGTTTATCTTGCGCTTTAATCGTCGAAAGAATGAAGGCTCTACGTTCTTCCAGCTCTCTTAAATACGATAAACGCTGCTCTAACAATCGTAATTGGGTATCGTCTAAACCACCCGTTACTTCTTTACGATAGCGGGCAATAAAAGGCACTGTTGAACCTTCATCGAGTAATTTTGTAGCAGCTATAACTTGTTGCTCTTGAGCATTCAGCTCAGTGGCTAAACGTGCAGAGATATTGCTCATGCAAAAACCTTATTAAACAATTTGAAGACCAGAACGATAGTTTTGGCGTAATTAATTGCTTGAATAATATCACAGCAGGGCTTAATAAAAAGGCCTTAAAGTATGCTATTTATATACTTTAAGGCCTTTTAAATAGTTGGTTCAATTAAACATGTATCAGTGCTTAATGAGGGTGTTCAATATGTTGCATTACTTCACTAAAACTGTGCGCGATAGGTGTGATATGTAACGGAATTTGTAATGTTTTAGCAATTTCTCGAGCTGAAATTAAACCACAAATTTCATTATGTGCGGTAGTAACCAGTAAAAACATAATACCGTTTTGTTCCATTGTTTGTAGTGCATCACCAATACAAGCATAGCTTAAGCTTTGCATACTTACGCCAGTTAAGTGGCTAAGTGGTGTCATTACATGAAGTAAGTTAACTTCGTTGCGAGGTACATTTAAGCGCTGTGCTAAAATCATAATTTTTGAGCTTTGTAGATCCGCACTAGATGCTATACCAAGTAATTTTTCTTTGTCATCTACTACTAAAATAAAGTCTGTATGTTGGCTAGTGATCTGTTTTAATGCATCAACAATGCTGGTTTCAAAATGAGCACGTAGCGGGTCTTTTTGAGTAAAATTATTGACCATTTTCAAAGCCGGAGACGTTAAATCAATTAACGGCTGAGTGTCACGGTAAGTGTGAGATAAAACGCCTTTAGAAATGTCTTGAGTACGAAGTTCTTTAAAGTTAGCCATAGTAATCACCAATTATGTTATTAAATTTAATCAAGTTTTTAAGCGATAAATTAAATAAAATAAGCCGGTGGTCCACGCTGATACGCATAGCTAAAAGGTTGTACGAAAGTGGTACTCACATAAAGTGATAAAATGTTTTCAGGGAGTGGTTGAAGCACCCTGATAGAGATCCCGTCAACGTGTGTGTCTAAGTCAACGTCAAGATTAGCTTGGTCAGGAATGTCACAAGCAACATAGTTTGCGGTTGGGGATAAATGGTCGTGGTCGTCAAAACCTTGAGCAATTACAGTCAAACTCACACTCATTAAAAGTGTAAATAACACGGCATTACTTACTATGCGATGTATTACGTTTGACATAACTACTACCTTCTAATATTCAACTCAAGCGCGAAATGCTTTACTTGAGTACTTATATTTATAGTCTACAAATTCACTTTAGACAATCAATAATTAACCTTATCTGAATAATGAGAAGCGAGGATCTATCGTTTTACTGAGGATTTATGAAGCCCCAGGGTAACTGATACTGTTAACGTACCACTCTTTTTTGCCCTGCGGAGTTGTAACATAAAACTCATCATCCACTTGTTTTTTCAATAATGCGCGCGCCATCGGCGAATCAATCGAGATATAATCTTTGCGGTCATAAATCTCATCAGGGCCAACAATGCGAAACTTCAGCACTTCACCTTGTTCATTTTCTATTTCGACCCATGCACCAAAAAACACTTTACCAGCTTGCTGCGGCGAGTAATCAATTATTTTTAGATCTGGCATGCGTTTGCGTAAATACCGCACGCGACGATCTATTTGTCTTAACAAACGTTTATTGTACTGGTAATCAGCATTTTCTGAACGGTCACCAAGGCTAGCAGCCCAGCTCACTATTTTTGTGACTTCAGGGCGTTTAACATTCCATAAGTGGTCGTGTTCTTGTTGCAGCTGTAAATACCCTTCGCGGGTGATTAAATTAGTTTTCACGTTTAAATTATTACCTTGAGAAACACCTAGGCAAGGTATAAAAATCTTGTTGGCTTGTCGAGCTGATTTTTGTTCTCGCCAGCATTTTTGTGGGCTTGAAATGTTCAGTAACAATCTAGTGACCTAATTAGTTTTTTATTATCATGTTTTTCATTTATATTAATCATAACAGTACAGAAAAATAAGAATGAAAGTAATGGGACATGAAACCACAAAAGTATTAGTCGTTGATGATGATATGCGTTTACGCAGCTTGTTAGAGCGCTACTTGGTAGAACAAGGATTTATTGTGCGTACAGCTGCTAATTCAGAACAAATGGATCGGCTGTTAGAACGTGAAAACTTTCACTTGATGGTACTTGATTTAATGCTACCCGGTGAAGATGGCTTATCTATCTGTCAGCGGTTACGCCAAAAAGAAAATGAAATTCCAATTGTCATGTTAACGGCTAAAGGTGATGAGGTTGATCGTATTATCGGTTTAGAGCTTGGTGCTGATGATTACATCCCGAAACCATTTAACCCGCGTGAATTATTAGCGCGTATTAAAGCTATTTTGCGTCGTCGTTCAAAAGAAGTGCCAGGTGCACCGTCAGCAGAAGAAAATCATATTTCGTTTGGTGAGTTTTCGCTTAATTTAGCCACCCGTGAAATGAGCCAAGGCGACAAAACCATGTCGTTGACCAGTGGTGAGTTTGCGGTATTGAAAGCGCTTGTTACACATCCACGAGAGCCGCTTAGTCGTGATAAGTTAATGAACTTAGCGCGTGGTCGAGATTACAGTGCATTAGAGCGTAGTATCGATGTACAAGTCTCACGTTTGCGTCGCATGATCGAAGTCGATGCCGCTAATCCACGTTATATTCAAACTGTATGGGGCTTAGGTTACGTATTTGTTCCAGATGGTGAAAAATAGCCATAATGAGTATGTTTCCCAAAAGTGCATTTGGACAAACGGTGTTTTTAGTTGCGGCACTATTGTTGATCAACCAAGTAGTGTCTTACATCACGGTTAGCCTTTACGTAGTTAAGCCTACTATTGAGCAAGTTAACCTTATTCTCGCAAAACAAATCAAAACCGTGTTTATAGACTGGGAAGATGGCGTTGAAATAAGTGATGAGGTGTCTGAAAAGTTTTTTGAAATAACCGGTATCGAAGTTATGACCCAGCGCCAAGCGATGAGCGAAGGTTTGGCGCAAACTCGTGAATATTCGATGTTGTCGCGTAGTATGTCTGAGCAACTGCATGGTTCAGCCCGAGTGCGTATTAGCCAAACAGATCCGCTTGTTTATTGGGTAGAAGCGCCGCAAGCACCGGGTTACTGGGTTAAAGTACCGCTAACTGGTTTTAAAGAAAATAATCTCGAATTTCTAACCTTTTATTTATCTAGTATCGGCTTTTTAAGTGTACTCGGTGGTTGGCTGTTCGCACGTCATTTGAATCGACCTTTAAAAGCGCTGCAACAAGCGGCGGTAAAAGTAGGGGTTGGAGATTTTTCTACAAAATTAGAGGAACACGGCTCAACTGAAGTCATCGAAGTAACCCGCGCATTTAATCAAATGTCACGTGGTATAGCAGCGCTTGAGAACGACCGCCGTCTACTTATGGCTGGGGTGTCTCATGATTTACGTACGCCGCTGACGCGCATTCGCCTTGCTACCGAAATGATGTCGGATGAAGAAGATTATCTGCGTGAAGGGATCATCTACGATATTGAAGACATGAATGCCATTATTGATCAGTTTATTGAGTATTTGCGTCATCACAAACGTGAGGAGTTAGCGCTTGAAGATCTCAACGCGATAGTGTCAGAAGTGGTGCATTCAGAACAAAAACATCAACGCACTATCACTTTTAGCGAAAATCCTAGTATTAGTAATATTCCTTTAAGTATGGTGGCAATCAAGCGAGTTATTACCAACATGATTGAAAATGCGATCCGTTATTCGGATGGTGATATTGATGTTGAAACTGCGCTAAGTCGTGATAAAAAATACGCTATGGTGATTGTAAAAGATCATGGCCCAGGTATTCCTGAAAGTGAACTTGAAACGGTATTTGAACCTTTTAAACAAGGCGATGCTGCGCGAGGCAGTGAAGGTAGTGGGTTAGGGCTTGCGATCATTAAGCGCATAGTTGATATGCATGGTGGTAAAGTAAAACTGGTTAATCGCCCTGAAGGCGGTTTAAATGCTGAGGTTTATTTACCAGTCAAAGTGAGTTAGCCGTATATACTATTATATACTTTTATACTACTCGGCTGCTGTCTGCGCTGCCAAAAAGGACTGTTTGACCAGCGTTGCTCTTGAGCGTAAAAATAGCGTTTGTGATCTAAATAACGATGCCAAATCTGTTCTATTTGTTGCTGGTATAGTTTTTTAAATTGTAGCTGGCTATCGTGTTCTATTTTATTGACTATCTCGAGTTTTTTCATCAGATCGGCAAGTTGCATCGCACTTGCCATAGCATTAAAAATTCCTTGCGATGAGATTGGATCAAAGCTCAGTGCTGCATCACCTAAAGCGGCCCATTGTTGGCCTGCAAAACACTCTAAGCGAGTGGAGTTCGCGCTGACGATACCGTGCAGTGTTATTGGCTGTTGGCATACATCGAGAATCTTCGCTTGATTGGCATAACATTGCGCATGTTGAGTAAATAACTTTGTATCACGTTGTAAGCCTTTGGTCAGCAAATCCGGATCCGTTTGAAATGCTAAAACACGACGTTGGTTTGGTAATGGTGCACTGTACCACCAGCCGTTTTGCGTGGCACAAATGCTGCCTAGTTGATTTTCAATAGTATTAGCCACGGTTGCCCAGCAAGATATTAGACGGTCATGTTGTTTGCGAGCGGTGTATTTTTTTGCAAAATGAGCCTCTCGGCCAGTGGCATCAATTACGAATTGACTCGCAATGTTGATTGTTTGCTCTTGTTGTAACTGTGTTAGTGTTATTTGCCAGCGTTGCCCTTGGTATTCGCTGTGTGCTAATTTGGCAGGCCAAATACAGCGGACACCCCGTTGCAGCGCTTTTTCGCGTAAAAAGCTCTCAAATACTTGACGATCCAAGCGCCAACCTAAACCATCCGGGTTACTGAGATTATCAGTAACATAGGGTGTTGATTGGCCCCAACTTATTTGCAATCCTGCATTGTGTAAATGCTGTGGGGTAAGTACGTTGGCCACCAGTTGGTTTTCAAATTCAGTTAACAAATCTAACTGTTGTAAAATACGCCGTGCGGCAGGTGCTAAGCATTCACCAATTCGCTCTTCGGGCATCTCAGACTTATCAATCAAAGTAACTTGATATGAATCACATAAAGCAAGTGCGGCGATACAGCCTGCCACACCTGCACCAATGATCACAACATCCGTTTGTAATTCGGTCTCTTGCAGCATTGCTTTAGCGTCCTTTGTTGCGATGAAAGCGGCTCGCTTTTTCAGTAACACCTAAGTTGGTTTGACTACGATGTGAAGCATGCTCAGCCGAGAGAGTCGCTTTTGTATGCTTTATCGCTTTACTCGCTAAGTTAACTTGTGCCTCATCTTGTGGATTGTTGGGCAATATACCAACCTGCATTGCGCTAGGAAATTGTGCATCGCCTATTACGCCGATATGCGGTTGTACAATCGCAAGTTCAGCAAAGTTGTCTATCATACTATTGATTTGGTTTGTATATGTGGCAGGATTACCGTGCAGAGGTAAATCATCAAGCCAATCAGTACGATAAGCAAAAGCCTGTTGACGAGTACTGTCAGGTAATGAGGTATCAAGCACTTGTTGATAGCGGAACTGATTCATTATTTGATTTGGCACTCGAGCAGGCCAAAATGTCGGTAAAAATGGATCGTACTCAGAGCTGTAGCCATCTCTACAGCTCGCGGTATCAGTTTGCCAAGGAATAGCCATCCAGCGTGTTATCCCGCCTGCTACTTGACCACCAAATAAAGGTCCTTGCGCGAGGGTATAAACGTCGCTATTCATCACAGGACCATAATAGTAACGGTCACTTTGTAAGTCCGCTTGGGCGTGTTTGAGTCGAAATGCCGACATATACATGCCTGCAGTTCGCATTGGCCAAGTCATTTCACAGCCCGGGTGAAATGCATCAGCAAGGCAAAACTCCATCGCGCCGCGAGTAAGTAGTTCTGGCTGCTCAGCAATTGGATAATCATCTAACGCGGTTACATTTGCATGTGCCGGACAAGCTGATTGAGGGGTGTAATCATTAATAAAATCACCTTTCACCCATTGCTCTAAAAAGCTCAACTGCAAATTTGATAGCGTTGCATGCTGGCGCACTGAGCCCGTGGGAGGAATGCTAATCGCATCGCCATACAGCCAAGGCCATAGTTGTGGAGCTTGCGCACCGGGAACATCAAAACGACGAAAGTTATTAGACAGTGTACGGCGTAATTCCTGATAGGCAGGAGATGGATCGCTAAGCTTTTCTAGCCATTCATTCGTGGTGTAATTAAACTGACCCCCCCAGCCAAATGCGCCAGCAAATCCGTCATTAACCCATTGTAAATCCGTCATTCGGGCAAATATGGGTTGAATGTCGTTAGTAAAAGAAGGTCGCTGTGGTCTTGCCAGCATACCAGCATCTACAGCAACGTCGCGCATTAAATCCCACATGGTGCGTACTGATTTTTGCATCGGTGCATAATCCGGTGGCGCGCAAATAACCCAAGCGGGTTCTACTCTTAGCGATATCCCCTGATATACAACCTCTGCTGTAATTGGGCCATCTGAGGTGTCATCATACCAGCCTTCATTATTTGCAAAGGTAATGGCTATATCGCCGTTTACGTTGCGTGACACGCCATGACCACCGAGCATTAGTAAGCGACCGTATTGATCACTGCGCATTTCGCCTAAGTACACATCCTGATCCATAAATTGGCCAATAAACTCATGCTTAGATTTTACGTTTTTGCCGCTTATACTGTGTTTGCCCCCTTTGATTAACAGCTTGCTACGATCGGCTACATTGTTATTACGCAGTAACGATGGCGGCGCATCTGCGGCTTCTGGAATATCTAAAGCAATTTGAAATTCGTACCAGCAGGCTTTTTGATTTGCTAATTCAGCATGCCAAGTAATGTCTGCATTATCGAGGGTTAGTTCTTTTATCGCTTTACCAGCGGCATTAAAACCGTAAATTCTAAACTCAGCTGCTTGGCGCTTTAATGCACCTGTTTTATCTCGGTAACTGTATTCATCAGTATGAGCTATGGGCTGCGGTTGTTGCGGGCCAATAAAGTAGCCTTTTTTACTATTACCCACGCGCATTACACCAATAGGCGGATAAATACCGGCATAAACAATACACTCAGAGTCAGTATCTTGATCTTGCTGTGGCTTAAATTCACTTAACTGTTTAGGCTCTTGTAGCTGCTGACCGTTGGCTGTATGTCGGGCATGAGCACTGGCCGCATAGGCTGACTTTCGAGCCAATGCAATGCTACCTAGAGGCTCATGGGCGGCTAAAGTACGCCAAATATTAAACGCTAAGTTATTACCAAGCTCAGCTTGACCAATCGCGGTAATATTTTGTTGTGCTAAATGCAGCCGTGCAATACATACGTATGGGCTTTCTTCACAGCTCCACACGGCTTGTGCATTATCAAGTGGCATTGTTTTTGGGTTTGTTCTTAATTGTACTTCAAAGCGAAATGTTGCACTGCCTTGACGTAAACGTCGCTGCAAATCTAAAGCGAGGTAATTATTATCGACACTGGGTGCGCCAAGTTCACTGCCTTCAGGCACTAAGCGATATTTTACAATCTGTTGTTCGCCTAATTTGAACGGTAATATTGCCCAATAATTAGCGCTTAAACAGCTTGCTTCAACTTTTTGCATAGCCTGTAAAATATTGGCTGTTTGTATGTGTTTTGGATTATTTAAATAGGCATCATAGTTTTTATCGATCACGCCTGCAGTGGTGAATTGGCACATCTGTTGCGCATTTTTGGTGAAAAATCGATCCATGTTTTGAAAAATAAAATCTGCGGTATCACCTTCGCCAATCAGCTTTGGCCCATCTACTCCAAAGAGCTTCACTGCCAATCCTAATGTGCTGTGTAAATCTGGTGATGATGGTAACGTATCACTTGAAAAGCGCACTGCACATTCGTATTCTTTGCCTGCAAAAATGCCAATTTTAAATTGTGGGTCTATATCTGGATTGATAATAAAGTGGCCGTAAGCGATGCCATGTTGCTTTCTAAATACAGCTCGTTGTGCTGGCTGTTGACCTTTGTCTATACGCGGCACTTGACCAAGGCCAACAAACATTTCAGTTAACCGCTGGCAGGCTAGTTCAACATCTTTGTCATTTGACCAACATGGCACATTGTTAGCAGTTGCTAGCGTTTTAATACTGAGATTTTTGGGTTTCTTAGCCATTATTATATTCCTTATAGTATTGAAGCGGCTCTAGAGGTATTAGCTCTAAAAGTCCTTTTAAGCAAGTTCACTATTATTGAGCTGACTGCACATTTAGTTGTTTATTAGTGCTGCGTAATTTTTCAAAATTATTAAATATATGGCTCACAGCCATGCTTGGTATTCCTACTGTTACTAATTAACTAACTTTTTAATCTGTAAAAGTAGAGCAATAATGGAAATAAAACTATTACACGGTATTTCACGTGCTATTTATAGGATGTGTTAGGTATTTTCAGGGGGTGATACAACAGAGCCATCAATATAAGCATAGTTGCTTTTGGTTGCAGTAATGATGATGCCAACAGTTTAATGAAGTCATGAACTGTAGCATTGAACAATTATTTTAAGGGTTAACTCATACGTTAACAGTATAAATTGGAAGCTCTTTATTTGCCGGTTGTTTATTAAAAAGAAGACGCGAGAGAAACTCACGCCTCCTATTTTCACTATCGACTTCGCGCTATTATAAAGCTTTAAATCTAATTGCTGTGCCGCCGCTGGTGGCAAGTTTAAGCGTTAACTTATCAGCAGCTGTGACTATGCGCTTTTCGATTTTTAAATCGTATGGGTTGTTTTTCCATTCAGCATTATTACCATCACGATAAATTTGTGCCTCAAACTTTTTACCTTGCTCTAAGAAGTCGAGTTTTATCTCTATGCTGCGAGCTTGCTCATCGGTTACTGCTCCTAAAAACCAGTCGTTACCAGAGTAGTTATCACGCTTACGCTCTTTGCGAGCAAACACCACGTAATCGCCAACCTCACCCGCTAGTGCGATACTTTGTTGCCAATCTGTTGGTACGTCTTGAATAAATTTAAATGCGTCCGGTTTGGCTAAATAGTTACGCGGAAGATCAGCGGCCATTTGGATTGGACTATACATTACGACATATAACGCGAGTTGTTTCGCAAGTGTGGTTTGTGGACGATTTGTATCACCACCTAATCCATTAAAACTCATATCAAAAATGCCCGGTGTAAAGTCCATTGGCCCAGCTAACATACGGGTAAAGGCGAGCATTGGAATATGCTCTGGTGGATTTGGCGGTGTGCCCCATGCATTAAACTCTTGGCCGCGAGCACCTTCGCGGGCTATCCAGTTCGGATAAGTACGGCGCAGACCTGTGTCTTTTATCGGTTCATGGGTGTTAATACTGATTTTATGTTTTGCAGCCAGTTGCACGCTGTGTAGGTATTCATTAACCATAAATTGGCCATCGTGCCACTCATGGCGAGCAATGCCGTTTTCATCAATGCGTTTGATGTTGCCGCCATCTGCTACGTAACCTGTTTTTACTTGGCTAACGTTAGATTTTTCGTACAGTGCGTAGGCGTCTTCCATCTGGTTGCGGTAGTTGGTTACGTTGCCAGACGTTTCGTGGTGGCCAATCAGCTGTACGCCTTTTTCTTTGCCATAGCGAGTTAGCTCTGCAATATCAAAGTCAGCGTAAGGTTTGGTAAAACTAAAAACATCACCATTGAAGAACCAGTCGCCATCCCAGCCAATATTCCAGCCCTCGACAAGTACCCCATCAAAACCGTATTTAGCTGCAAAATCCATGTAACGCTTGGTTTCTTTGGTGGTCGCACCGTGCTTTTCACCGCTGCCCCAAGTGTTCTCATTGATATGCATGCCCCACCAAATACCGACATATTTACCTGGTTTAACCCACGATACATCACCGAGTTTATTTGGTTCGTTGAGGTTTAAAATAATATCTGAGTTGATCAAATCAACGGCTTTGTCACCAATTTGAATGGTGCGCCACGGAGTATTAAATGCGCCGTTTTTTTTAACCGCAACACCATCAGACCAAGGCGTTAAGTCGGCTTGTAAAGTCCCTGGACGACGTTGATTGAGCACCATCCCTGCATAATCAACTAATGCAGCTTCGTGAATGCTCACATGGACGCCATCAGCGTTTTTAAAGGTAAATGGAGTATGCGCAAGAGCAGCTTGTTGCAGTGGAGTGGTGTTATAAACATATTCATAACGGTTCCAACCACGAGCTGGGATCCACCATGCGGTGGCTTTATCCGCACCACTAATTGCAAATTCGGTTAGCTCCTTAGTGATTTCAATATTTTCAAATCCAGCTTGTTTAGGTACTTCGTAACGAAAACCGACGCCATCATTAAAAGCTCGAAAACGAACCGTGTAAGTGCCGCCTTGTGGCGCTGGCTTTTTAAACGTAACCGCGAGCTCATTATGTTTATCTATAATAGTTTGGCGTTCACCCCAAGGTTGCTGCCATTGGCTGTTATGTTGGGAGTTGTTGACGTCGGTTATTGTAAAACCTTCAGCAAAGGCGGCTTGTTGTTTAAATTCGAAGCCAAGAGCTGAATTTTCAATAACATCTTTGCCGTTAAAGCTGATTTTATAACTTGGTGTAGCTTGCTGATCCGAAATGGTTATTGTTATATTTCCGTTTGGGGATTGAATCGTCGCGTCTTTAGCAAAACAAGCACTTGAAAGTCCAAGCAGAAGTAGCAAAGGTAATCGCATAGCTGTTCCTTGAGGTGTAACCTAATTGAAGCATTTAGCATAAAGCGCAAGGGCCTAGATTACGAGATGACTGCATACGTATTCAGCTCATTAGTTAGCTTAGGTTAAATATTGAAAAATAATTAACGAGATATTTTTAACAGAATATAATTAACAAAAGATTAATCTAATTGGTTTATAATGAATGAAGTTAAATAAGAAGATATTAAAATGTTAAAGCAGACCTTCATTCTTTCATTGTGTTTAATGGTTTTTAATAGTTACGCTGGTACTATCACCATTAATGATCAACAGCAAAAACCGCTCGCTAATGCCGTCGTCTGGTTAACGCCTGCGGATAAAAGTGTTGAATTCCCCGCGCCAACTACACCCTTTATAATGACTCAAAAAGACCGGCAGTTTATTCCCCATGTGTTGGTGGTACCGCAAAATGCTCAAGTTGAGTTTCCAAATGCAGATTCAATCATGCACCACGTGTATTCGTTTTCCAAAGCTAAATCGTTTGAGCTAAAGCTATACCGAGAGCAACCACAGGATCCGATCAGTTTTGAGCAAACGGGCGTAGTTGAATTAGGCTGTAATATTCATGATTGGATGTTGGGGTATATTGTGGTGGTTGATAGTCCGTATTACGCAATGACCAATGACAAAGGACAAATTGAGCTGACGCTTGAGGCCGGAGATTTTACACTCAATATTTGGCACTCCGAATTTAGTGACATCAGCAAAACTGAAAGCAAAGCCATTTCACTAACTAGTGCGCCGGTTGTTTATCAAATAAAACAGGCGATTATTTCTCGTGTTGCGGTGGGCGTTGATGAATTTGACGATTATGAATAAAGCTTGCTTTTACCTAGGTGTAGTGGGGCTAACATTAACGTGCAATGCTTTTGCACAAGTAAAGGGCTTAGTGCAACTAAGTGCAGTTCAGGGTGATCAATACGTAAGTTGGCAACAAGGTGGCGTAGGGCTATACCGGTACGATAGTGACAATGATGGCATTGTTCTCTCTCAGGGAGTCGTTGATTTTAGAACTGATTTAACCACTGCTTGGTCAGCACATGGGGTTATTAATGCTTATCAAGATCCGCAGCCGACTTTAGGTTTTAGCCAAGCATATTTGCAATATAAGCCGCTAACAGCGAGTAACTATAAATGGCATCTGCGGGTAGGTGGTTTTTACCCGTTATTATCATTAGAAAATCCAGATATGGGCTGGCTTTCACCATATAATTACACTAACTCAGCAATAAACTCATGGATAGGTGAAGAGGTACGTACCGTTGGGGTTGAGGCCACTATCAAGCGGCCAGGGCGCAGCTTTAACAGTACCCATAGCTTTGCATTGGTTGGCGCGACATTTAAAGGTAATGATCCTGCAGGAACATTATTAGCTTGGCGTGGCTTTGCAATGCATGACCGCCAAACGACCTTTAATGAAAGTATTGCGTTTGCACCAATCGCTTCATTTAATACCACCGCACTTCAGTATCAGGCAAATCAGGTCTTGCCCTTTGAAGAGGTTGATGGGCGCTTTGGTTATTATGCAGGAATTCACTGGGATTATTTAAAAAAATCACAATTTCGTTTTTATTATTACGATAATAATGGCGATCCTGCAGCACTAAATAGAAGTACTGGGCAATATGCATGGGATACTCGTTTTAGCAGCGTCGCGTGGCTATATAAATTTACTGCGAATACGCGCTTAATTGCGCAAATGATGTCGGGCACTACCGCTATGGGTGCTAAACGCGGTGTAAATAATAGCTTCTATAGTCACTTTGTATTAGTAAGTCATAAAATGGCCAAGCATCGTATTTCAATGCGTTATGATTATTTTGAGGTAACCGATCATGACGACTGGCAATTTGATCCTAATGCCAGTGAAGGTGAAGGTATAACCGCGACCTGGCGTTATCAATTAACGCCGCAGTGGCAACTAGGGATTGAAGGTTCTGCATTACACAGCCAAGCAGATAATCGCATGGCGATGAATAATCCCAAAAACCTATCACAGCAACAAATTAGCTTAAATGTTCAGTGGCGCTTTTAATGGTAATTCAGATAGTTTGAACTATATTAAGGTGTGGCTGATGTTGTATTTTATGCAAAGGTGAAAAATGAACTTACAGAGTATTCGAATCAAGAGCTCACTCCCAATTGTGTTACTTGGGATTGCGATAATAGTACTGATAGCAGGCTACACGCACTTAATTAACTTACAAAAAGATGCGTTAGAAGCACAATCTGAGCGATTTTTAAATGCTATTTCAGTAGTGGTTAATAGTGATCGTGATCTCTACCAAGCTAAGGTAGCTGAATTACACTTAGTAACCAATAAGATAGGTAATGCCGAAGAACTGCAAGATCATCAAGAAAACGCACAGCAAGTGACCGATCGTTTTAATCAATATTTACATTTCTTATCAGCCTACCCGCAAGTAACGACGCAGTTTACTGGCTTTGATAGTGCCTTTGAAAAATGGTTATCAGCATCAAACGCGTTTATCAACGACCCGCAAAACAAGCAAAAAAATCAGCAGGCCAATACAGAGTTTGCAGCGCTGCGCGATATTTTAGATAAAGCAGGTGAACAAGCTGAGTTGACGTCGAAACAAGAAAAACAAAAATTGCTTGAGAAGATAACTACAACGAAATTGTTTTTACTGACTATGGTGGTGGTGCTGTTAGCCATTTCAGCTTGGTTCAGTTATGTGATCCCACGTCAGTTAACGAAGCAAATGCATTACGTGACTGCGAGAATTAATGATATTGCCTCTGGTGATGGTAATTTAACAGGACGTATAGCGATAGAAAGCCAAGATGAATTTGCCGAGCTGGCAACGGCATTTAATCGTTTTTTAGATAATTTGCAGCAACTGATCCGTGATATTTTAGGCCAAGCTAATGAGCTTAACCATTTAGGTACTGATTTAAGTCAGTTCGCAAATCAAAATAATCAGATCACTCAAAAACTCAGCCAAGCATCAGAATCAATTGTCAGTGCGGTTCATCAAATGAGTGTTGCTAGTCGCGAAGTGGCTAATGTGGCGCAGCAGTCTTCAAAAGAAGCTGATAACTCACAGCAACTGGCTAAGCAAGGTTTAACGGCTGTGGCTAATTCGAGTGATAAAATAGTCGCGCTATCTGAAAATATGGAACATGCCAGTAACAAATCAACCGAACTGCAACAAAGCTCTGATAATATAGCTAAAGTGCTGGAAGTGATCCGCGCGATTGCAGAGCAAACTAATCTACTTGCGTTAAATGCTGCTATCGAAGCGGCGCGTGCTGGCGAACAAGGGCGGGGGTTTGCGGTGGTCGCCGATGAAGTACGCACCTTGGCAACGCGCACTCAAGAAAGTACCAACGATATTCAAAAAATGGTTGAGCAGTTTGCCAATAGTGTCGAGCAGTCTTTAACGGCAATTAATGGTGGCAAACGCTTTGCAGATGAAGCCGTAGCCTCGTTTACGCAAACCAATGATGTACTTAATGCGATGCAAGAGTCATCAGTAAAAGTGAATGATATGGCTATGCAAACAGCCCAAGCTACCGATGAGCAAACAGCAGTAGCTGAAGAAATCAGTCATAATTTATCATCATTGAACGATCAAACCATGCAAGGTGGCGAGTTGGCACGTTCAACTGAAGAAGTTGCGGTAAGAATGAACCAATTAACCGATGAATTAAGCCGCCTAGTGCAGCGCTTTAAAGTTTAATTGTTTGCTGTAGGCAATAAAAAAGGGTTCGAGAGAACCCTTTTTTGCGTTGTTAGTATCTAATACCAATCGACTTAAATATTTAACCATTCTAGCGCGCTAAATAAAGCGCTAACTGCGTTAGTAATTTTTCATGTAGAACAACTACATGTCAAAATATCTGCCTTGTTACCACTGTATTTTTCTGTCGCTATAAATGGTCAGTAACTTAAAACGATTGGTATAACGTTTACTTTTTTTCGAAAGCGCGCTTCATAAAGTTCGGTGTTGCTAATGCGCCATGGTGAATACCATTATTGTAATACTCTGTAGTTTGCGCAAGCTCTGCTGCTGCGTCTTCTCTAAAACCAGCGAATGCTTCATCTTTACGAGCAAGTGTTACTGACCATAAGCCACTTGGGTAAATAGGTTGTGGGAATGGCAGTGTTTGTAAGTCGTTAAAGCCTACATCAGTCATCGCATCGCGCATTTCAACCAGTAATGGCATATGCATAAGCGGTGATTCACTTTGTTGTACCATAATGCCGCCAGGGCGTAGTGCATTTAAACAGCTCGTGTAAAAGGCATGGTTAAACAAACCTTCACCTGGACCGACTGGATCAGTGCCATCAACAATCACGATATCGATTGATTCTGCTGCAGCTTCACGCATGTATTTAATACCGTCGTCAAACATTACTGTAGCGCGAGGATCTTGGTTTGCTTCACATAACTCAGGGAAGTATTTAAGTGACATTTGCGTCACTACTTCATCGATATCGATTTGTGTAACAGACTCAACGCCCGGGTGCTTGAGTACCTCACGTAAAGTGCCGCAGTCACCACCACCAATAATAACTACATTTTTTGGGTTTGGGTGTGCAAGTAGTGCAGGGTGGCTGATCATTTCATGGTAAAAAAAGTTTTCACGGCTAGTTACCATAGTACAACCGTCAATAATCATTAGATTACCGAAGTCTGTTGTCTCGTACATTTCGACTTTTTGAAAAGGCGATTGCTGTTCTTCTAGCTTTTTGTTGATGCGCATAGAAAACGCACTGCCGTCACGTTCACTGATTTCTGTAAACCATTTACTTTGATCTAAATTTGCCATGTCGCTAGTTACACTTTTGAGTTGAGTATGAAAAAGGGGCAATTCTGCCAGTGCTTGGCGTTTTGCTCAATGAAATTTTATCAGTATAGCGAATATATTTTATCTTAGCTTTGGCTTAAAGGTCATTTTTTGTTAGCGTAGAGGGTTATGACGTACTAAAATGCGTGATTCCGCGAAACTTGTTAACTATAGAAGAATTTGCCATGACTTGGGGTTTAGATACAGCACGCTCTACATATAACGTTGCTCATTGGAGCGATGGTTACTTTGATATTAATAGCCAAGGTGAGCTGGTTGCTTTCCCAGATGGCGATCAAACGAAAGCCGCTATTTCATTAACCGAGTTAACGGAACAATTTAAAAAGCAGGGTTTAACGTTACCAGTATTAGTACGCTTTACCGATATCTTGCAAAATCGTGTAGATACTATGACCAGCGCATTTAGTAGCGCGCGCAATGCCCGTGCCTACCAAGGTCAATATACTTGCGTATATCCGATCAAAGTAAATCAGCAGCGTTCAGTAGTAAGTAAGTTATTGGCGCACCCAAGTGGCTTAGTCGGTTTAGAAGCCGGTTCAAAACCTGAGTTAATGGCGATTTTAGGTGTGGCAAAACAACCGATCACTATTGTTTGTAATGGATACAAAGACAGTGAGTTTTTACGTTTAGCATGTATTGGCCAAGCGATGGGCCATAAAGTTAAAATCGTAGTTGAAAAGCTATCTGAGTTAACAACGTTATTAGCCGAGATTGAAGAGCTAGGCATCGAGCCTGCCATTGGTATTCGCATCCGTTTAAACTCAGTGGGTAAAGGGAAGTGGCAAAATACCGGTGGCGAAAAAGGTAAATTTGGCTTAACAGCTGGGCAAGTATTAACGGCCGTCGAAGTACTCAAAAAACACAATAAGTTGCATTTAATGCAAATGGTACATTTTCATATAGGCTCACAAATTGCCAATATTCGCGATATTCATCGTGCTTTACGTGAATGTTCACGCCACTTTGCAGAATTAAGCCAGCTAGGTGTGCCGTTAAATACCGTTGATGTAGGTGGTGGTTTAGGCGTTGATTACGAAGGTTCTGGCTCGCGCAGTGCCTGTTCCATGAACTACACAGTCGAAGAATATGCTCGTAATGTGGTGAATGCGTTTGCTGAAGTGTGCGAACAGCATGACTTAGCGCATCCGGCTATTATTACTGAATCAGGCCGTGCGTTAACTGCTCACCACGCAGTGTTGATCACCGATGTGATTGATGTTGAGCAAGCACCAAATCACAGCAACCCTAGTGCACCTGAGCCAAATAGTGCGTTAGTGTTAGATGAAATGTGGCAATGTTTACAGCGTTTAAACCCGCGTATGGCATTGGAAATCTACCATGATGCAATGCACTTGTTTAGCGAAGCGCACGACCAATACGTACATGGTTTAGTAAGTATGTTGGAGTGGGCGAAAATAGAGCAGCTGTATTTTACTATTTTGCATCGCGTGCGAGCGTCATTAAGCAATGCGCGTGCTCACCGTGAAGTACTGGATGATTTAAACGAAAAATTAGCCGACAAATTATTTGTGAATTTTTCATTGTTTCAGTCATTGCCTGATGTCTGGGGGATCCAGCAATTATTCCCGGTAATGCCGATTGAAAACCTTGATAAGCCGTTAACACAACGCGCTATCATTCAAGACATTACCTGTGACTCAGATGGGCAAATTCGTGAATATGTTGAGGGAGCAGGGATCGAAACAAGCTTACCTATTCCACAATATGTACCTGGGCAACAATACCACATTGCGATGTTTATGGTGGGAGCTTACCAGGAGATTTTAGGTGATCTGCATAACTTATTTGGTGATACTGATTCAGTCCATGTAGAGCTCACGGAACAAGGTTATCAACTAACCAATGCGATTAAGGGTGATAGCGTTAAGGATGTATTAAAGTTTGTTGATTATGATAGCGATATTTTCTCGGATAACTTTGCTACCACAGTACAACAACTCGACATTAGTGACTCTATTAAGCAGCAGTATTTAGCTGAGCTAAATGCGGGCCTTGAAGGGTATACATATTTTGAAGATTAATTGCGATACTCTTGTATTGCATTCTAAATTGCCGAACAGTTTTAATGAAAGGAATTAAGTAGTAATGTCTTGGATCCGTTGTGTTTTTAGTATTTTCTTTTACACCATAAATACACTAATTTGGTTTGTTCCCATTTTTATTTGTGGCCTAATTAAACTTATCCCTATCAAACCGTTACAAAAGTTAATGAGTTGGACAGCTAAGCAATGCGCCTCTATTTGGGTTACGTTTAATACGTTAAATCAAAAGTTATTAACACCAACCAAGCTAAGTGTTACCGGCCTTGAAGAGCTCAAACTAAAAGACTGGTACTTAGTGATTGCCAATCATCAGAGCTGGGTGGACATTTTAGTTTTACAGCGTGTGTTTAATCGTAAAATTCCATTTTTAAACTTCTTTTTGAAAAAAGAATTGATATACGTTCCTGTTCTGGGGCTATGTTGGTGGGCGCTCGACTTCCCTTTTATGACTCGTACCAGCAAAAGCCAATTAAAAAAGAATCCTAAATTACGTGGTAAAGATTTAGAAACAACCCGTAAAGCCTGTGAAAAGTTCAAAGAAATGCCGGTGAGTGTGGTTAACTTCGTTGAAGGAACTCGCTTTACAGCGCAAAAACATTCGCGTCAAAATAGCCCGTTTCCTCATTTACTCAAACCTAAAGCGGGTGGGGTGGCGTTTGTGATGCAAGCTATGGGTGAGCAAATCTCTAAAGTGGTAAATGTCACTATTCAGTATCCTGAGGGCATTCCTACGTTTATGGATTTTGCCAGTGGACGAGTAAAACAAATTAATATTCATGTAAAAGTGATGCCGGTAAGCCAAGAGTTGATAGGTGATTACACGGGAGATTCTGAATTTAGAGTACGTTTTCAATCAGAATTAAATCGCTTATGGCAAGAGAAAGAACAACAGCTTAGCGAGTTTGAGCAAAAACTTAAGTCATAGTCGCAAATGCTAATAGGTAACGGCCCAAATCAGTACTGTTAAGCTTGTATTGGTTTTGGGTTTGTTACAGTGTTAAGCAACAATCAATATAGCTAAAATGACTGTTATTGAGCCTCCCGCAGCAAGGAATTAGAATTATCATGACGACTCCAACTCATTTACAGCAATTTGTGCAGCCTTGGTTTCAGGGTATGCCTGACACAGTATTATTCAGTTCTCTTACAGCCACTGCAATTGGAGTGTTCTCGCTGTTAGTGGTGTATTTATTTACCCGCCGTTTAATGCTACCAGGTATTCAAAAGGTGGTGACTAAACTTTCTCCTGAGCGAATTGGGCTATTGGCGCCTATGCTGACAAAACTTAATCGTCGTTTTGCCGGGATGTTGTGCTGTGTATTATTCTTAGCAACATTTGATAGTGTTTATCCAGTTACTGAATTTGCTGCTGAAGTGCTGAAGACGATTGGCCAAACTTTATTAATTATTCATGTTGGCTTTATCATCAGCAGCATAGTAAGTATTGCAGGTGGCATTTATAACCAACTAGAGTTTGCTCGCGAAGTGCCGATTCAAGGGCTGATCCAAGTAGTAAAACTTATTACCTTTATGATTTGTGTGATTTTGATTGTCAGTATCGTACTGGAAAAATCGCCAACCTATATTCTTTCAGGCTTCGGGGCAATTGCTGCGGTGACCTTGTTAGTATTCAAAGACACTATATTAGGTTTTGTAGCCAGCATTCAAATTGCAGCAAATCGTTTAGTAACCTATGGTGATTGGATCCAAGTAGATAACTATGGTGCTGACGGCGAAGTAATTGACCTTGGGTTAAATACCGTAAAAGTACGAAACTGGGATAACACTATCACCACTATCCCCACTTATATGCTGGTGGCCGGCTCATTTAAAAACTGGCGTGGTATGCAAGAATCTGGAGGTCGTCGGATCAAGCGCTCACTCAATATAGATATGAATAGCATTCGTTTAGCTGATGACGAGCTGACTAAAACGATTTCTCAAACTATCGCGTTAAAAGAATATATTAAGATGAATACCTTACCTGATCCGGTATCAAATTTAGGGTTATTTCGTCGTTATGCTGAAGGATATTTAAAGCAGCACAGTAAAATAAACACGTCACTGACATTAATGGTGCGGGAGTTACAACCGTTAAATCATGGCTTACCGATAGAGTTTTATTGTTTTAGTGAAGATAAGCGCTGGATATCGTACGAGCATCTGCAAGCAGAGATCATGGATCATCTACTTGCGGTATTACCTATTTTTGACCTACGCGCTTATCAAAGTGTCTCGGGGCAATTTAGTCCTGCAGCAATCACCCCAACCGCTATTAAACCTACCATTAAAGTGGCAAATAATACTGAAGTAGGCCAAGGCTAACAAATACGATTAATAGCCACCAAATAGGTGGCTTTGCTAACCTTAGCCATGCAAAAGCTGCAACAACAATCACAATATGCCAAATGTTGTGAACTGCGGATGTCCAAATTGGTGAATACAATGCAGCCGCTAAAAAACCCACCACAGCGGCATTAAGCGCGGCAATGCAGCTGGCAAAGCGGGGGCGTTCAGATAATTGCAGCCAGCTTTTTTGAAATGCTAACATTAATAAAAAACCAGGAGTAAAAATCAGTAAGGTTGCAATCACCGCACCAACAAGCGGCTGCTCGCTATTAAGCTCTGCGCCTAAATAACTAGCAATGGTGAACATTGGCCCAGGCACCGCTTGTGCGCTGGCGTAAGCTGATAAAAATTGCTCAGTGTTTAAACTTGGTAAGCCAGCTTGAAGTATCGGCAATACCACATGACCGCCGCCAAAAACCATAGCCCCAGCTTGATAAAAGGGTGCAAAATCTGCAAATTGAGAACCTAGTGGGACAAAGCTCACTAGCAATAATAGTGCAAATAGAATGAGTGCAGGCCAGTTAACTGTGCGCTGCTTAGTTGCTGTTTGATTACTTTGAGCTAGATTAAGCAATGGCCATATTGCGCCAATAGCAGCGGCTGCTAATAGAACCAATATTTGACTGCTCAGGCTCGGTAATAAGATCAGCACTAAGGTACTTAACATAGCAAGCGCTTTGAGTACCCAGCTAGTACAAAAGCTTTTTGCCATACTCAGCGTAGCATCGGCCACAATTACTACGGCAAATAGTTTTAAACCGGCAACTATTGCAAAGTAAATAGCATCAAATTGGTGGGCGCTAATCGCTAATAAAGCCATGATCAAAAAGGAAGGTAAGGTAAAGCCAACAAAAGCAGCAATACCGCCTAATACGCCTGCTCGCTCCACACCAATAGCAAAACCCACTTGGCTAGACCCAGGTCCAGGCAGAGCCTGACTAAGACTGATTAGTTGTGCATAACGTTGAGCATTGAGCCATTGCAAGTTATCAACAAAATGACGTTTAAAATAACCTAAATGTGCAGCTGGCCCGCCAAAGCTCATGCAACCAAGTAAAAAAAACTGCTTAAAAATAGCTAGTAACATGAATTCTCTCGTTTCTTATTGCCGTAACAGCTTAGTATGACAAAATTTCGTGACAATTTTATGGTTTTTAATCTTTGTACCTGTCTACAATGTAAAAAAGGCTTTGTTAAAGTTAAGTAGTTATGCGATTTATTGTTTATATTTTTATAATTTTTGCCTTTATAAACTATGCCTATGCTGCAAATGAACCTAATGCGGCTGTGCAAAAAATATCGTTAGCCGTGGATCATGCACCACCGTATAGCCAAATTAATCAAAATGGTGAAGTATCAGGCGCGATTGTTGATATTTTTCGAGAGATGAAAAAGCAACTTCCTTTTAAGTTAGAGCTGGTTGGTTGCCCATTTTCACGCTGTGTAAGAATGTTAGAGCAAGGCGAAGTTAATGCGATGGGAGGTTTGATCCTCACACCTATGCGTCAGCAAGTAATGCAATTTGTAACCCCACCTTATATGGTTTTAACCTCGTCATTTGTATTTTATGCACGCGAAGATAGCCAATTACAAATCAACAACTATGACGATTTATATGGTAAAAAAATTGCGATTATGCGAGGTGCCGTACATTTTAAACGTTTTGATGAAGACGATGAACTGACTAAAATAGCTGTTTTAACAGAAAGCACAGCTATTAACCTATTATTGAAAGGGCGTGCAGATTTAGTTATTGCCGTTGAAGATACCGCGGATCATGCTATGAGTGTGCTGAATCAGCCAGCCAATAAACTAGTTAAAATGCAGTATCGTTTTAATGACATAATCTATGGTTATCTCGCTTTAAGTAAACAGTTTTCAGTAACCCCATTAGCGCAGCAGGTTGATGCGCTAATGAAAACAATGGCTGCCACTGGTCAGCTAAATACATTAATTGCTCCCTATGAACTTCCTCCTCTTAACGAGCAAGCGCTGAGCTTTTAACATCTTCTTCATATTTCGTTCATTACAATGTTTGCATACTAGCTGTTAATGAAAGAATTAATAACCAAGGAAATACCATGACTTTAACCAAACCATTACTAACAGCGACTATTGTTGGATTATTATTAACGGGTTGTGAGACCACCAACACAGGAATGGGAGCTGGTATTGGTGCAGCTACAGGCGCAGTACTTGGTAAGGCAACCGGAGATCATGATGATAAACGTATCTTCATTGGTGCCGCTATTGGCGCACTAGCCGGCGCTGCGGTTGGTGACTATATGGATAAACAAGAAGCGGCTTTTCGTGATGAGTTAGCCGGCTCCGGTGTTGAAGTTGTGCGTGAAGGCGATAACTTACGTTTAGTGATGCCAGCTAATATAACTTTTGCCACCGACCAATCGTATATTTCATCTGGCTTTCATAACACCCTTGATGCTATTGCTAAAGTGATGAATAAGTACGAAAAAACTTATTTAAGTATTGAAGGCCATACCGATAGCACAGGTAAAGATAGCTACAACATGACGTTATCGCAACAGCGTGCGCAGAGTGTGAAAGGTTACTTAGTGAATCAGCAAATTCTAGCTGGGCGTATTAGTACACGTGGTTACGGCGAAACTCGCCCAATTGCCAGCAATGACAGCGCCAACGGCCGCGCGCAAAACCGCCGCGTGGAAGTTCAAATTGTACCAAATACTAAAGGTTAATGTTTTATCTCAATCATTTGCTACCTAAGCAAATGATTGAGATTATTTACCGCTTACCGCTTACCGCTTAC
>NZ_JACJEE010000035.1:0-47154 GCF_014163915.1 Pseudoalteromonas sp. SR41-8 | reverse complement strand
ATAAATACAGTGATAACAAGGCGTAAATTTTGACATGTAGTTGTTCTACTTGAAAAAATTATAACGCAGTTAGCGCTTTATTTAGCTCGCTAGAATGGTTAAATATTTAAGTCGATTGGTATAAGCTTTGTTTTTTAAAACGCTAAAGCAAGCGGCTTCAATAAGGCGCTTGCTTTAGGGTCTTGGTTGTTAAAATTTACTTAGCCGCAACAGTCACCTTTTCAATCAGTTCTTCTGATTTGTAATTACTGTCAATTGCAAAGTCTAACTGTACCAATACATCTTTAAAGCCTGAATTTGAAGGCTTATATTGCCATTGCATTAGCGCTTTTTTTGCCTCTTTATCGAATACTCTTTCAGGTTTGGCATTCACAACCGACACATTTTGTGTCTTTCCGGCTGGGCTAATATCGTATTTTAATACTACTGAACCGCTGATACCTTGTTCAGCTGCCTGTATCGGGTAAATAGGCTCAATACGCATGATGGGTGAAATAGCTTGCACCTTACTTATTGCTTCAGGTTGTTTTGCGATAGCAAAGCTGCTGATCATACCCGCTGCAAAAATAAGTAAAGCGCCTTTGGCAATAATTGAGCTATTGCCGGTGTGTTTGATTTGATTGAGTCGTTGTAACATCGTGTTTTTATCTCCATAGTGTGAGTAAGCTATTAACCCTGCACGGCTATTTGCTGCACAGTTGATCAGAGCTTTACTGTATAAAATGCGTTGTTGAGTAGTTTTATTTGTCAGTACTTTTTCGTCGCACGACAGCTCTTGCAAGCGTCTAAAGCTCATGTAGCCAAGCCAAGCCAGTGGATTAAACCAAATCAGCAATGTGGCCATTAATGCCAGCGCATTAAATAAATTATCGGCGCGTTTTATATGTACTTTTTCATGTTCAATGATCAGCGTTAACGCAGTGCTATCAATGTGTTGTGTATAGGCGGTTGGTAGGACTAGCTGATTACTGAATAGCCCTATAACCATTGGTGTACTAACGGCGCTACTTTGTAATAGTTGCATGTCGGGATGTGCGTCAATCAGCACTTTATCATCAAGATTGGTTAATCGTAATTGGTTGATAAACCGCAGGTGTACCACGATGGCAGTTAACGCCAGTATGCTAAATATAGCGCTATAAACTAGTACCCAACTAATACTAATCGTTGTTGAAAAACCTTGCTTGGGGCTGATCAGCATAGTGCTAATGACGTTGTTTGGCAGCGGCTTAAAATGCTCTGGCATATTTGCTAGCAGTAATGTGATTGGTAACATTAGCCATAACTTATAGACAAAGTTAGCATTGAGCCATTTTAGTGAATAGCGTTCTAAAACCAGCAAACTGAGTATCAGTAAGCTGATTAATAGTTGCTGCTCAAGAAGCCAGTTAAAGGTGTTTTCTAACATATTAAGCCCTTACTTTTGCTGTTTTTCCCAGTCATCAATCACCTTTTTAAGTTCGTTGATGTCTTGTTGAGAAAGTTGCTCAGATTTAGCAAAACCGCTGACTAACGGCGCGATACGGCCACTAAAAAAACGCTCAATAAAATTTTGACTTTCTTTTAGCGTGTATTCAGCGCGTTCCATGCAAGGAGTGTAAATATACTGGCGGCCATCTTTTTCAAAGCTGAGTGCGCCTTTTTTTACTAACCGACCGAGTAAGGTTTTAATGGTTTTTTCGTGCCATTGTTTATCATCGCTTAAACGCTCGATAATTTGGCTTGCTGTAGCAGGGGAGTTCAGCCAAAGTGCATCGAGCACTTCAAATTCTGCTTTTGATAATTCAATCATATATATATTGCCTACAGGTGTAATCTTTAACTTAAGATTACACCTGTAATCAAACTTTGCAACTATTTTATATAAAAATAATTAGTTTTTTAAAATGTCAGATTTATTTATTTTACGATAGGTATTTTCTGGCAGGCTTAGGGTGGCCAAATTAAGCTCGGCAATTTGTTCTCGGTAAAGATCAATCACTTTATAGCCACAGTAATGGGCCATTTTTCGGATTTGGCGATTCAGCCCTTGCTTTAAAATAATACTAAATTGGCAGTCGGCTACTTTCTCCACGGTACATGGCAGTGTGATATGTTTATCAACAGGCACACCATTTGCCATTTTTTGGCTAAAGCCATCATTAAGCGGTTTATCAACAGTGACTAAATAACGTTTTGGCTGGTGGAAGTCAGGATGGATCAGCTGATTACAAAATTCACCATCATTAGTCAGTATTAACAGACCACGAGAATCTTTATCTAGCCTGCCAATGGGGTATACGCGGGTGTCTGTTGGTAGATGGTGAATTAAGCTGCTAGGGTCATGTTGATTGAGTTTACAATCAATTCCTACCGGTTTGTGATAGGCATAATAAACGCGCGTTGCTTTACCTTGTACGCGCGTGTTATTGACGCGTATATCGTCGTTATCATCAACGTGATCAATATGATTGGCTGGGCGGTTATTTACGCTCACCACACCTTCATCAATCAGCCGCGAGGCTTGTTTACGAGAACAAACGCCAGCATGGGCAAGGTATTTAGCTAGACGAGTTTTCTCGCTCATAAATTAAGTCGCTTCGGTTTAAATTGATCAAAGTATATCAAAGCAACGTACAGATAACTTAATCCACTGTAAAAAGGGTTTCACCATGGCGATAAAATTATCAGAACTTAAAAACCATCAGCCTTTGCAAAAAGTTATTGTTCACTCATTGGAAATGGCTTTATACCAAGTGTCGGTGATGATCAACAATGTTGAGTATTATGTAACGGATGAGCAGGGGGAGTTTATTCGTGGCTTAAGCCCATTGCATATTCAAAAACGACTCGACCACCTTAGTTATGCGCAAATGGTATTGCGTCATACCAGCGCATACGATGAAATGTGTGGCCAGCCTGAAAAAGTGGGCAGTAATATGCTTGAGGTGCCTTACGGTAAAAATCATTTATATTAACTTGTTAGTCATTTAAACTGACCTTTTAACTTGGTAAAAAGCGACCATGTATCAGTTTGAAAATGATGATTCACAGGTATTAGAACAGTTATTGCGTGAGCAAATAGTTGCTTATAATCAAGCTCACTTTGATGCACAAAGACTGCCATTGGGGTGTAAATTTGTTGATGAAAATCAGCAAGTGGTGGCGGCTGTAGCTGCTCAATTATTTGGTAACTGGTTACAAATAAATTGGCTTTGGTGTGATGAAAAAGCACGCGGTCAAGGCCTAGCTAGTAAGTTACTTAGCGCGATCGAATTAAAGGGTAAGCAGTTAGGTGCGCTGCAAGTTCAGCTTGATACTTTAGATTTTCAAGCTAAACCATTTTATGAACATCGTGGTTATGAAGTTAAATATCAACTCGATAATTATCCTCGCTCTGGCACCCGCTACTTTATGGAAAAATCACTTAGTTAGCTGTTAATGGTTCGCCATCAAAAGTAATGCCCAAGAAGGGGGTTACTTCTGGTGCTAACATAAATGTGCGAATGTTCATGTGATCGTGCTCATTAGGATTGCCAAGTACATCATCACGATAAAACGCGCCAAAGCAATCTAGAGTATTTTGTTTACTTAGTTGGTTTAGTTTAGCAAAAGCAAAAATTTTACATGAGCCATTATTTTCACCAACGGCACTTTTTAAGCCGTGGTTATTGAATGCGCAGGCTGTAAAAGTATAGTTTGCTTCAATCACTGCCATCGTATCGGCAAATGCAATGGTGTGTGGCTCATTAGCCAGACGGCTTAAAAAATCGTTGAGTGTCATAGTCATCCTTATTTAGCTAACTCTAGCTGATTAGTTTGTTGATTAATATTAAATTTAAACAACTGTAAAAAATTCATGCCGAGTAATCCATACCCACTATGGTTATCAATTACTAACACTTCAAAGTTTTCAATATATTGCTGGCCAATTAAAATTGAATCAAGTTGGTAACGTTTTGCGATTACTTGGCCGTTGGCGGTATTGATGCTTAAGCTATCAATATAGTCGGGTATTGGCCGTAATGCTTGAAATACGTTATTTGGTAATACGGTAAAGCTTGCCCCGGTATCTATCATTAGTTGGGTGTTGAGCGCATCGTTGATTTGCATATCTAATAAATAGTGTGCGCCGTATGGACGTAATGGCACCAGATCAATACCGCTTTGCGCTTGTGCTATGCGTGTTTGTAATTCAGCAACTTTCGCTTGTAATGGATGCTCCAAAGGAAAGCGATCTAATGTTGCTTGCGCGCTTAGCAGGTCACCGAGATGGTAATACGCATTAGCGAGTGCGAATAAGTAATTAGGATTTTCGTTATCATAATCAAGCCACACTAAGGTTTGATTAATGGTTTTTTGCCACGCGTGCTGCTCTGTAAGCGTTTTTATTTGTGCCATGGTCAATTGTATTAAACGCATATTAATGGCTGCTTGCTGGCTTTCATTGGCAAGTGATTGCAATGATAATAACGCAACAATAGCTTGGTGTAGCTGCTGGTTTTTCACTAAACGTTCGGCATCAAGCTGTAACATATTTATATCGTATGGATAGCTATTTAAAAATAATTGCAAAAAAGTCTCAGCAACTGTGAGCTCATTATTTTTTAACCAGTTATCGAGTTTATCTAACCATAAAAAGTAAAGTTGTTCAGCTTGTAATGGCTGGCTTGTAGTTAATGCTTGGTAGCTGGCTAAGGCAGCCGTAAACTGTCGCTGATTAAATTGCTGTAGAGCTTGCTGATAGAGTGATTGCTGATTGTTTTCAACGATAACTGATGGCGACAATTTAACGGCTGCTTGTGGGGCTGTTGCTTGCTGTTGTGGCCACAATAAATAGCCATTAAGTGCCACTGATAGCAGTAGCAGCAGCGTGATAAATTTAGTAACAGCAGTCCCTTTCATTGCTCGCTCCTAGAATATTATGGCTGGCTTAAAAAGTGTTTAAGCGCTTGAATATCAGTTATTTCAATATCGGCTAAGCCTTTGTAGGCATATTTAGCTGGTTGGTCATTTAACCAAAGTGACTGACAACCCGCATTATGCGCACCTTGTACATCGGTGTCTAAACTATCACCAATGTGCAAAATGTGCTGGGTTGGGACGCCAAGCGCGGCGGCGGCCTGTTCAAACATCGTGGTATGAGGTTTAGCTTTACCGTGAATACCTGCTTGTAAAACCAGTTCAAATACACCATTTAAGTTAAAACGTTCAATTTCTACATTACCATTGGTAATAGCAATTAAGCGATAGCGTTTACTCAGTTGTGAAAGTAAATCGAGCACTTTATCATCCACCACAATTTGGCTGCGGGCATCAGCAAATGCTTGATAAGCATTATTAGCATGGTGTTCGAGCTCTGCGTTTTGATAACCGAGCTTTGCCAGTGCTGTACGCAGAGTGCTTTTGCGCCACTGCGTAACATTGTCGACTAACTCGGGGTTATCAAGTAGCGCCTGCTCACGGCATTGTTGCCAATAGTCTTTACCTTGTGCTTGCCAGTTTGGCAATGCATTTAGATAATTTATCTGTGCTTGAACGGCTGCTGTAATTATCGGATGGTTATTGTATAAGGTGTCGTCTAAGTCAAAACTCAATACGGTAAAAGGTGAAATGGCACGATTAAAGCGGATCATATAAGCTCCTTGCTAGTCGGTATTTGAACGTTTTTTAGCGCGAGGGTGCGTGTTGTCATACACTTTAGCTAAATGCTGAAAATCTAAATGGGTATACACTTGGGTGGCCGATAAACTGCTGTGACCCAATAACTCTTGTACTGCTCGCAAGTCACCCGATGATTCTAAAATATGTGATGCAAATGAATGGCGTAATTTATGTGGGTGTACTTGGCTGCTAATACCTTGTTTTATTCCCCACTCTTGCATGCGAAGTCGAACGTGACGTGCTGAAATACGGCACTTTTTGCTACTGACAAATACTGCAATTTCTTCTGGATGAGCAAATTGAGGGCGTAGTTTAAGCCATTTATTTAATGATTCTAGCGCTTTGCCTCCCACTGGTAACAGGCGTTCTTTGTTGCCCTTACCGCGGACTAATATTTCCCCCGCACTGCGATTTATATCTTGTATATTGGCACCAACTAACTCACTAATTCTTAAGCCAGATGAATACATCAGCTCCATCATCGCCTGATCGCGAACTGCAAGAGGATCATCATCGTGAATATCAAGTAACCGTGCCATTTGGTCTACATCAAGGTTTTTAGGCAGGGGTTTGGCAAACTTGGGGCCTTTGATTGCTTCTGCCGGATTATGATAATGGTTTTGTTGACTGTTATCTTTGGTCTTTAAAAACTTATACAAACTGCGAATGCAGCTGAGCTTTAAACTAATCGTACGGCCACTTAGTTGCTTGCTTCTAAGCTGCATGCTGTAACGGCGTATATGCTCACCCTGTACGCTTGACCAATCATTACACAGTTTGCTGAAATACAATGCAGCGAAGTTAAGTTGGCTGGTGTACTGGCTGATAGTGTGTGGTGAGTATTGTCTTTCGAAGCGCAGATAATCACTAAATAATAGGATTGGCGTGCGCCACTTATCGCTTAGTTTGTCACATAATTGCTCAACATTTGGCGGCTGCTGCTCGCTCATGCCTGCTCTAGTTCCAATTCCAACAGTCTAAGTTGCAGTGAGCGAACAAACTCAAGTACAAATAAACTATCTTTTGCCGGTTCGAAGTGGTTTGCATCATCACTGCCAAAGGCCAAAATAGCGATAGGGTGCTGACTGTTACCAATTAAATAGAGCGCAGTTGATTGTGTAGCAGGGCTGAACAGTAAATCTCGCTCTTGCTGATTTACGCGACCCAGATAAACGCCATTATGCTCTAAGCGGTGTTCAATTAGTTGCGCAAACTTTTTATCATACTTAAGCAAGTGGCATTCATTAATCGCCGGATTAGTACAAATAATATTGCGTAAGTTTATTGCTAAAGTTTTAAAGTCGTAGTTAGTCCAAAGCTGGCGATGACACTCGCTGAACAAGCTATAAATTAGCTCATTTTCTTTTGCGTGCTTAATTAAGCTGTCAATTTTGCTTTTCAACATGGTGTTGTGTTCACGCAATTGACGCTGTTGAATGTGCACTAATGAGGTTGCGCCTTGCGCTTGCTGCAGCTCAAGTTGGGCTAATAGTGCTGGATTTTGAGCTAAAAACAATGGGTTTTGTTGTAAAAACTCACTCACTTGCTCACTAGTTACTTTGTCGTTTGAGTTACTCATAAAGCGACCTGCCCATCAAATACATGCTCTGCAGGGCCGGTCATTCGCACTGGATGGCCTTCACCTTGCCAGCGAATTTGCAAACTACCGCCCGGTAAATCGACCTGTACTGTAGTGGATAATTTACTTTGAATTTGGCCAATTACCATTGCTGCACATGCGCCTGTACCGCAGGCGAGCGTTTCGTTAACGCCACGTTCCCAAACTCGCAATTTAATATGCTCAGAATTAATCACTTGCATAAAGCCCACGTTAACGCGCTGTGGAAAACGTTCATGATTTTCAAGTAGCGGGCCTAAAGTGCTGACGTCAGCTGTCTCTATATCATCAACTTCAAGTACACAATGTGGGTTACCCATTGATACTGCACCACTAAATACGGTGTGTTCTTCTGCTCGAATAATATAAGTCAGTTCACGCTTAGTCGCTTTGAGTGGAATTTTGCTCGGTTCGAAATTAGGGTGACCCATGTTGACGGTGACTTGGCCATCTTTTTCGATGTATAAGGTTAAATTACCTGATTTGGTAGATACGGTGACTTTATGTTTATTAGTAAGGCCTTTCATCCGTACAAAACGGGCAAAACACCGAGCACCATTGCCGCATTGTTCTACTTCGTTACCGTCAGCATTAAAAATACGATAATGGAAATCAAGATCGGGAGAATAAGGCGCTTCAACCATTAATAGTTGGTCAAAGCCGATGCCGAAATGGCGATCTGCCAGTTTTTTTATTTGGTCTCGTGACAAGAAAACGTTTTGTGTAATGTTATCAATTACAACAAAATCGTTGCCCAGGCCGTGCATTTTGGAAAAATTAACTAACATAGCGCTCTAATTCGGGTTGCTCTGCGCTAATCATGCCACAGAGCAGCCTCGTTACAAAAAGTTTATGGTAAAATTTTCTCGCCTTGCCATAGACTTTCCAGAGTTTCACGCGCGCGGATCAAATGACTCTGCTCGCCATCGACCATGATCTCTGCCACACGTGGCCGTGAGTTATAATTTGAGCTCATGGTAAAGCCGTAGGCACCAGCGCTGCGCTGGGCAAGTAAATCACCTTGTTGTAAGGCTAACAGGCGATCTTTACCTAAAAAGTCACCGGTTTCACACACCGGACCGACAATATCAAAGTTGTATGTGGGTGTGTCGTCATTACGAGGCGTTACCGGCACAATTTTTTGCCATGCTTGATATAAAGCAGGGCGCAACATATCGTTCATACCGGCATCAACGATTGCAAAAAACTTATCTTGGTTTTGTTTTATAAACTCAACTTTTGTAACCAAAATACCCGCATTGGCAGCAATCGCACGGCCCGGTTCAAAAATAAGCTCTAAGTGCTGATAATCAGTTAAACGATCGGTGATATGTGCCACATATTCACTTGGATGCGGTGGCGCTTCGCCATTGTATGGTACGCCTAAACCGCCGCCAATATCTAAATGGCTGAGTTCAATACCGTTGGCTTTTAAATCGTCAATTAGAGCCAGTACTTTGTCTAGTGCTTCGAGAAATGGTTTGATTTCAGTCAGCTGTGAGCCAATGTGACAATCAACCCCGGTGATTTTTAGGCCAGGCAATGACGCAGCATACTGATAAACACTTGTTGCAGTAAGAATATCTATACCGAATTTATTTTCTTTTAAACCCGTTGAAATATACGGATGGGTTTTCGCATCGATATCAGGGTTTACACGAATTGAAATTGGCGCGACTAAATTAAGTTCACTGGCAACGTGTGAAATACGATCTAGCTCTGAGACAGACTCAACATTAAAACATTTAATCCCGAGCTTGAGTGCGTAGGCAATCTCGTCTGCTGTTTTGGCAACCCCTGAAAAAACCACTTTACTAGCGTCGCCTCCGGCCGCAATGACGCGGGCAAGCTCACCTTTAGAAACAATATCAAAACCTGAGCCCAAGCGTGCCAGCACATTTAAAACAGCAATGTTTGAATTGGCTTTTACAGCATAGCAAACTAAGTTTTTATGATTGGTCGCGGCCTGTGCAAAGGCAAGGTAATGACGCTCAAAGGTTTTGCGAGAATATATATAACAAGGCGTACCGTATTGTGCGGCGAGCTCCTTGACAGCGATGTCTTCAGCATGCAGCTGATTATTTTTATAGTCAAAAAAGTCCATTATTGGTCCTGTTTCGATTCAGTTGTTGATGACTGTGTTTGCGTAACTGGAGTTGTTACTTGTTGTGGTTTATTTGGCTCGGCTTTATCTTCTGGCAAATATAGTGGCCCGCTTTGTCCGCAGCCAGCTAAAGTGATGAGTAGTACACCAAGTGGGGAAAGTCGTTTTAATTGTTTAAGATGCATCTCTTTCATTAGATTAATCGTGTTGCTGGCTTTATAATCGCAGATTAACAGAATATCTAAAAAATGCAGCTATTCGCGGATGAATTTATTCCTGTTACACTAGCTGCATGCAATTCGTACCGAATATCTGGCTAAATGCCCGTAAAAGGAAACAATAATGACTGATCATGAATACCACCAATTAGCCGAAGCTCTTATGTTTACCATTGAAGAACAAGTGGATGACTGTGAAGCTGACTTAGACTATGAATCTGCACAAGGTATTTTGGAGATTATTTTTGCTGACCGCAGTAAAATTGTGATTAATAAGCAAGCTCCTTTGCATCAAGTATGGGTGGCGACTAAGTTTAATGGTCACCATTTTGAATTGCGTGGCGATAAGTGGATTGATAATCGCTCGGGCGCAGAATTTTGGCAGTTTATGAATGAAGCAACAACGCGTCAAGCTGGCCAAACGGTAGAATGGCAATCAGCACTATGAGTTTAGAGTTTGTAGAATACGCGGCAAAAGGCCAGCATCAAGCAACGATTATTTGGTTACATGGTTTAGGCGATTCAGGCGATGGATTTTTACCTGTCGCATCGCAACTTGCATTGCCTGATGAATTAGGTGTGCGGTTTGTGTTCCCGCATGCTCCGGTACAACCGGTCACCATAAATGGTGGTATGGCAATGCGTTCTTGGTATGATATTAAATCTATGGATCTAGACAAGCGCGCTGATGAAACTGGGGTACGCGAATCAGCGGCGAAGGTTGAGCAGTTGATTGAGCAAGAGCTTGGTAAAGGTATTCCTGCAGATAAAATAATATTGGCTGGTTTTTCTCAAGGTGGCGTTATTGCGCTACATTTAGCACCGCGTTTAACTCAGAAACTGGCAGGTGTAATGGCGCTTTCGACTTATATGTGCGTGCCAGATAAGTTAACTGCTGAAGCTAAACATACAGATTTGTCGGTATTTATGGCTCATGGTAGCCAAGATCAAGTAGTACCTTATGATGCAGGACGTCATGCGTTTGACATACTTACAACGCATAACATGGATGTAAGTTGGCAAGATTACCCAATGGGCCATCAGCTCTGCGGGGAAGAACTAATGGCTATTCGCCACTGGTTGATCGCGCGCTTAAGTTAAATAGTGTTGAGTAGCCGAGGCTAAAATGAAACAAAAAATAGTGATCACTGCAAGTATGAGTCGAGAGGCTGCACCTATCGCGCCTGAGGTAACCTATCAATGGCATTGGCAGCGCATTGTTACCGTTACGCTACTTATGATATTTGCGTTAGTTATTTTTACTTATAGCCTGTTGAGCTCCGTAAATGCTGAGCAAAATGATCAACAACAACCCCTTGATAGCCCCGAGTCTGTTGCACAGACAAGCGAAGAAGACGCGCCTTTAGCATCTTCAACAACGGTAGCAGACAATACAGAGTTTGAGGTAGTCAGCGAAGCGTCGACACTCACTGATATTAATGCTGATGATGGTAATGATGCTAGTGTAGTGGATGATAAAAGTGAATCGCTAGAAATGGCGATGATAACTGATAGCCCAGAACAGCAAATTGTTGATAGTAATCAGCCCGAACAAAGCCAAGCACTTGCAGCTAATACTATTGTTGCTACAAATACCAATAATGAGCCAGTAGAAAGTGACGTTAGTGCGGAGCAACCAGATAGTTTTGCTACATCCGCACATATTGCCAGCGTTGCTCTTGGTGCAAAAATTGATACCGACAAAGTAAGCCGCGCAGTATTGACCCGTGAAGTGGTTGATCGTGAGCCCGTTAATGTTTTTAAAGCGGATGTGCGTTTAAATGAATTTACTGAAACAATGGCATTTTTTAGTGAGCTTAAAAATATGCAAGGGCAGACGGTCAAGCATGTTTGGCGCTATGAAAATGAAGTGCTAGCTAGTATTGAGCTTGGTGTAACGTCTCCTCGGTATCGCACTTACTCTAATAAAACTATTTTACCTGAACAAGTTGGCAACTGGCGTGTTGATGTTGTTGACGAACAGGGCCATTTATTGGCACAAAAAGAATTTCGCATTTTAGCTGAGTAAGTGTTTATTCACCTTTAGGCTCAGCAAAGAAAATTAATTGGACTCCTTTTATGACTGAAAACGTGACAAAAAAACCTCAACTTATTCGTATCGCTACGCGTAAAAGTGCATTAGCACTGTGGCAGGCTGAATTTGTAAAGGCACAGCTAGAGCATTTCCATGCCGGCATTACTGTTGAGCTAGTACCAATGTCGACACAAGGAGATATTATTCTTGATACACCACTTGCAAAAATCGGTGGCAAAGGACTATTTGTTAAAGAGCTTGAGCAGGCCATGTTAGATGGCCGTGCAGATATCGCTGTGCATTCAATGAAAGATGTACCTGTTGATTTTCCTGAAGGGTTAGCACTGCATACAATTTGTGAACGTGAAGATCCACGCGATGCATTTGTGTCAAATACCTTTGCCAACATTGCACAGCTACCACAAGGTGCTATTGTTGGTACATCGAGTTTGCGTCGTCAGTGTCAAATTCGTGAACTGCGTCCTGATTTAGAAATTCGTGATTTACGCGGTAACGTCAATACTCGCCTAGCTAAGCTTGATGATGGCCAATATGATGCGATTATTTTAGCTGCTGCTGGATTAATTCGTTTACAGATGCATGACCGTATTAAAGCATTTATTGAACCAGAAGAATCGTTACCAGCGAATGGTCAGGGCGCTGTAGGTATTGAATGCCGTATTGATGACGAGGTTACCCAAGCGTTACTTGCACCACTTGAGCATAACGAGACACGTATTCGTGTTAATGCCGAGCGTGCAATGAATCGCCGTTTAGAAGGTGGTTGCCAAGTACCAATTGGCGCTTATGCTTTAGTTGATGGCGAGCAAGTACATTTACGTGGTTTAGTGGGCGCAATTGATGGCAGCGAAATTTTACGCGCTGAGATCAGTGGTAAAGCAATTGATGCTGAACAGCTTGGTGTGCAACTGGCTGAACAGTTACTTGCTTTAGGCGCAGATAAAATTTTAGCTGAAGTATATAGAGACGCATAAATGTCACAGATCCTGATAACTCGCCCACATGGAAAAGGCGCCGACCTTGCAGAGCAACTGTCGCAAGGGGGTTATCAGGCGACTTTATTTCCGGTTTTGAAAATTGATTACTTAACCCCAGATAATACTCAACTGACCCCTTTACTGAATGCAGATAAAATTATTTTTATCTCCCAAGATGCTGTCAAAGCATTGTTGGCACTTAAACCCGATATCAATACTAAAGCGCAATTTTATGCCGTAGGTGAACAAACGGCAGAAGCCATTTGGCAGGCATTTGGCGTACGAGCAGCCGTGCCTAAACTGCATGATTCTGAAGGATTACTGGCTTTAAAATCATTACAGCAAGTTGATGGTCTAAATATAGTGTTGGTCAAAGGTAAAGATGGCCGAGCAACGATTGCAAAAAACTTAAAGCAACGTGGGGCATTTTTAAATAATTTAGTGGTTTATCAACGAGGCCCTGTAGAAGGTAATGCAACTGACTGGCTAGACCACTGGCAAAGCCTTGATGTTAAAGGTATAGTCATAACAAGTAATGCGGCAGTTGATGCGATTTTTCGTGAACTGGGCGCAAAACAATTAGAGTGGATCAGACAGTGCCAGTTTTATGTTGCCAGTGCTCGCATTAGTGAATACCTTGCGGCGCAACAGATTGACTCGGCAAATATACACATTGCTGCAGGTGCAAGCGATAGCGCTATGTTTACTTGTATTAGCGAAGGTAACATTATGAGTGAAGATACAAAGCCAACATCACAGCTTGCTGACCCTAAAGCAACGCCAAGCAGTTCAACCAAGGCGAGTGCTAAGGTTGCAGACTCTCCTTCGGCAACAAAAAAAGACTTTGCTATGAAACAAGAAACGAACCAAAACAACAAACAAAAAATAAGTAAAACTGGCAGCTTAGCATTACTTATCTCGTTGATTGTGGCCTCTGGTGTTGGTTTTCAGTTTTACCAAAAACTTCATACACAACAGCAAGCAAATTTGTTAGTTAATCAGTTATCAGCTGACAACCAATTACTCAGTAAAGAGCTGCAAGCAGTGAAAGTTGCGCAGCAAACCTTGCAACAAGCGCTGTTTAATAGTGAGCAAAAAGTTGCTGCTAGCTTAGCTGAAAATGCAGATAACACGGCAAAACAATTAGCAGCCGCCTTGCAGCGTGCAGAGCAACAAACATATAGTCTTAATCCACAAGAGGTGACTAGTTTGCAGCGTATGGCTGAGTTTAAACTGTGGGCTGAGCATGATTATAATGGAGCGGCGGCAGTATTAACTCGATTAGATACGTTATTAGCAGAGCATCCAGGAACTGGCGCTATTCGCCAAGCAATATATCAAGATTTGCAAGCGCTTAGCACTGTTGAGCCGGTTGCAATAGAAGCAATTTATTTAAAGCTGCACGGTGTACTTGGGCAAGTAGATAAGCTCGTTTTCAATGCGGTGGCATTACCACAAGAAGTAGATCAAAAAGAGCAACATGTATTGAGCGAAAACGTTAGTGATTGGCAGCAAAATTTAGCTAATTCGTGGCAGCAATTTAAAGATAACTTTATTAAAATTCGCCAACGTGAAGATATCGCTATTGAACCTTTATTGACAGAGTACGAGCGTCATTTGATCCAACAGCGATTAAGTTTATATTTATCGCAAGCTCAAGATGCGCTTTTGACTAAACAAGCCAGTATTTATTTTACTGCTCTGAGTCAAGCCGAAGTATTAGTAAAAGATTATTTCCAACATGATGAAGCACTAACTAAAAGTACGCTTAAAGCGCTGCAGGAGTTGAGCAAAGAGCAGTTAAACTTTAGTCCAGCTATCACTTTGCAAAGTACTGAGCAGATCAAGGAGTGGGCAAAATGATCCGCTTAATATTGGTTATTATAGCAGTTGCTGTATTACTTGCTTTATCGCCTATGTTAATAGGTGAAGTGGGTTATGTATTAATTTCGTTTAATCAAACTACTATTGAAGGGTCTATCGTCGCTTTTTGCGCGACCATTTTGGTTATCGCGCTGGGTTTGTATTTAACTTATAAGCTTATTCGTTATATTTTGTCTTTATACAGCAATACTCGCCATCGTTTTTTTGCCCGCAGTGAAGAGCGTAAACAAGCGGCGATTGAGCAAGGTGTATGGAGCTTAATTAATGGTGATAGCGAGCAGCTAGAACTGGCATTGGGAAACAATAGCGTGGCTGATAATTGGCAAGATGTGCGCTATGCGTTACTAGCTAAAGCGGCTTTACAAAATAATGACACAAGCAAAGCGATTGGATTACTTGAGAAAATATCGCCAGCAAACCAACTAAAAGCGGCTAAACTCTGGTTAGCCAGTGGTGATTGCAACACAGTAAGCAGTGAATTAAAAGCGTTAGCGGAAGCTAAAAAAGCCACCGCGCTGGAGCTGAAATTGTATGCCGAAGTACTTGTGCAACAGCAAAAATGGACTGCGCTTGAGCAGTTTATGCCGCGTTTACTAAGTAAAAAAGCGTTAACAGATAGCCAATGGTCGATATTATTAACCACCTACTTTATGGCACAGCCAGAATCGCAATTAACCGATAAGTATCAGCAACTATCTAAAAACGTAAAAGTAAAAGCGCATAGCTGTTACTTAGCTGCGATGGCAAAAGCTGGGCGTTTAAATGAGATTGAATTAAGTTTACTTAAAATGCTGAAAAAACCAGAGCAGCATATTGAGCTTGCACATATATTAAAAGTGTCCGCCCCTGGAGACGCATTAAAGTTACAGGCGAGTTTACAAGATACTTTAAAAAAAGAGCCGGATAATCAAGCATTGTTACTGGCACTTGCATGCTTAGCTAATGCTCATGGTGAGTATGAGCTTGCTGCTCGGGTGTTCGATAAAGCGTTAAACACAGAGAACAGCAAAGAATATTTAGTACAAGCACAGCTTAGTTATAGTAAAAGCGCACAACCACAAAAAGCACTCGACCTTTATTTGTAATTACAGTTAGTTGAGGCCTGAATAGGAGCGCCAGAGCATTGCAAAATATATTTACTCTGACGTTTGGTTTAACTTTTGCTTATTTTATTACTGGGTTTTTCAGTAATTCGCTGCTCGCTATTGATGGTTATGCAGTGGCTTCGTGGCCACCATCAGGCATTGCCCTTGCAGGGTTTTTATTGTGCGGGCGACGCGCCTTAGTTGGGGTTTTGCTCGGTGCTTTACTCACCAATATGATTCATCTCGATCGTGTTGCTGATATTCTGCATTGGCAGGTTTTCTTACAAGCTTTAGCTGTCTCTTTTGCAGCCGTTTTGCAGGCCTGGGTAGGCTGCTATTGCATCGTTAAAATAATTAAAGCTCCGCTAGACTTATCCTCTTTAAAACACAGTGTACAAAGCTTGATCATTGCAGGGCCTGCTTGCTGTGTGATTGCTGCAGCGATAGGCACTAGCTTATTGGTGTCCAATAATATAATACCGGTACATACCGCTTTTGATAACTTTGTGGCGTGGTGGATTGGCGACAGTATTGGGGTGTTAATTTTTACACCGTTAATATTGGCGGCTTTTAATTACGAGCAGATGCGTCATCGCTTACAAGTAATTTTACCTTCAATCCTTATTTATGTCGTTATAAGTATTAGCTTTTATGCTGCGGCAAGTGTGAAAAAAGACAAAGATATTCAAAAGCAAGAAGCAAAAGTAGCTGAAGTGCGGTTGGAAATAAATCATAAATTAGATGAGGTATCGGCGCATTTAGCTCTGCTTTCTACTTTTTTTGCCAGTAGTGATGAAGTCAGTTACGCTGAATTTAAGCGTTTTACTACAACTCAACTTGATTATAGCAATGAAGTACTTGCCCTAGAATGGGTGCCAAATGTACCGTTATCAACGGTTGCTCAATACCAACAACAAATTCGTCTAGAAGGCTTTAATGAATTTTATATAAAAGAGCAATCACCCGAGCAACAATGGCAGAGTGTGACGAAACGGGACAGTTATTACCCTGTACAGTATGTACATCCGATGTTGGGTAATGAAGAGGTAGTAGGTTTTGATTTAGCCTCAAATGCGCAAATCCGTAATGTGATGATGATGTCAAAAGCATTGAATGAGTTGATTATTAGCGAACCGATGAAGCTTGTACAAAGCAACAATGATGATACTGGGGTATTGTTTTTCTTTCCGGTTTTTGGTGACTTAGATATTCAAGGTGATTTTAGGGGCTTTGTGGTTGGCGTTATTAACTTAGCGCGCTTGGCTGATACTTTGCAGTTTAATCATCGTAGTCAAGTAAGTATGCACTTCTACGATGTGACTGATGCGCAGCAGCGGCAACTAATCTACCGTGCATCTCGCACCGATAGCAAACAGCTGAGTGAATACCAGTTAGTTATTGGGCAGCGAGTTTGGCAAGTTCAGCTATTTGAGCCAACAACACAAACGTCATGGATAATGTACTGGTTTGCACAAATATTAGGGATGTTATTTGTTTGGTTACTGATCACTTTTTTAATCTCAGTGACCGGCACCAATATTCAGGTGCGCGAGCAAGTTGCTCAACAAACACGAGTGTTGCGTCAAGAAAAACAAAAAGCAGATGAAGCAAGTCAAATCAAAAGTCAGTTTTTAGCGAATATGAGTCACGAAGTACGTACTCCGATCAATGGCATTAAAGGTCTGCATTATTTAGCGTTGCAGCAGCAAGATTGGCAACAAGCCCGCCATTATATTGAACAAGCTGATGGTGCGCTGAGTGTGTTGCTGCGAGTATTAAATGATGTACTCGATTTCTCTAAAATGGAAGCTGGCAAACTCGATTTAATACAAGAGCCTATCGAGCTAAATCAGCTTATTGATGAATTAGTTAATTTGGTGCAATTCGACGTTGATATTAAGTCGCTGAAATTAATATTAGAACTAGATAACAGCGCAGATCTACAGCTAGATAGCGACCCAATACGTTTAAAGCAGGTCTTGCTAAATTTATTAAATAATGCGATTAAGTTTACCGCTACAGGCACAATCACACTCAAAGTATGGCAGCAGCAAGACGTCACTTACTTTAGTGTCAGTGATACTGGTATTGGTATTAGCCAAGTAGCTCAACAGCAACTTTTTCAACCATTTGCACAAGCCGATAGCTCTACCTCGCGACAGTTCGGCGGTACAGGTTTGGGGTTAAGTATTTGCAAAAAGTTGGTTGAATTGATGGGAGGAAATATTAGTTTAGTAAGTGAGGAAGGACAAGGTTCAACTTTCACTTTTACCTTACCACGTATCTCGCCTCTCACTAAAGCCGAGCAATTAGAGCCTCTCTTTGCTGAGATTGACACGAGTACTTTATCGCTTGCTGAATTTAAGATCCTATTGGTGGAAGATAATCCGCTAAACCAACATGTTGCTACCGCTATATTAAAAACCAAAGGGTGTATTGCTGATGTTGCCAGTGACGGTTTTGAAGCCATTGAGAAGGTCTCTGAAACCCGTTATGATTTAGTGCTTATGGATATTCAAATGCCTAATATGGATGGTTTGCAAGCCACTAAAGTGATTCGTGATGAGCTATTTATACATCAGCTTCCTATTATTGCTCTGTCAGCAAATGCTCATGATGATGATGTTAAAAAAGCTCTCGCAGCTGGTATGGATGGCTATTTAACAAAACCAATCGATGCCGAAAAGCTATTTAAAACCATATGGCATTACCTACAACAGAGTACTGATTAATTTTTAGTACTTTTATCGAGCGGGGCTGACAAATGACCTCAATAATACAAACAAAATCATCTAAACTTGAATTACCGATTTAAGTGCGTATGATCCGCGCAAATTAACTGAACTGAGTGCTAATTATGATCAATAAAAAACTCCCTTTGCTAGATATCCATCGCCATTTAGATGGCAATGTCCGCGCGCAAACTATTCTTGATTTAGGTCGTCAGTTCAATATTAAGCTGCCTGCTGATAATGTTGCAGACTTAATACCGCATGTGCAAGTTATCGATCCTGAGCCTAACTTAATGGCCTTTTTACAAAAGCTTGACTGGGGCGTCACGGTATTGGGTGATTACGATGCGTGTCGGCGTATTGCCATCGAAAATATTGAAGATGCGCAAGCACAAGGTCTTGATTATGTAGAGCTGCGTTTTAGCCCTTACTACATGGCACAAAGCCAAGGCTTACATCCACAAGGTGTGGTTGAAGCTGTAGTTGATGGTATTAAAAGTGCGACTCAAAGTAGCACGGTTAAAGCTAATCTGATTGGTATATTATCACGTACTTATGGCACTAAAGTTTGCCAGCAAGAGTTAGATGCCTTACTCGCGTTTAAAAATGATTTAGTTGCAGTGGACTTAGCTGGTGATGAAATTGGCTTTCCGGGCGAGTTATTTGTCGATCACTTTAAGCAAGTACGTGATGCTTACCTTAGCGCAACGATTCACGCCGGTGAAGCTCTGGGAGCTGCCAGTATTTGGCAAGCAATCAATGAGCTAGGTGCTGAGCGTATTGGCCATGGTGTCAAAGCTATTGAAGATGCCAAGCTAATGGACTACCTACGTGATAAACGCATAGGTATTGAATCGTGCCTAACTAGTAACGTGCAAACCAGCACAGTAGCCAGTTTAGATATGCATCCACTGAAGCGCTTTTTAGATCATGGTATTTTAGCGTGTATTAATACCGATGATCCCGCAGTGGAAGGCATCGAAATTGAACATGAATACATGGTTGCAGGACCTGCTGCAGGCCTTACTCAGGCTGATATGGAAAAAGCCCAAGCCAATGCACTTGATATTGCATACTTGAGTGATGCTGAAAAACAAGCCTTACGAGATCTAAAAGCCTCGTCTACTTATTAATTTAAGTTTTATGATTGAAATGCGCTATCTAGCGCATTTTTGCAATATCAACAGGAAAGAAAAACATTTATTGCACTAGAAGAATGGCGCTTCTAAATAAAGTAAGGATGTAATTCCCTTAAAGGACCTGACTATGAAATTTTTCACGATATTTTTTACTCTTTCGATTTTAGCAAATAGTTATTTTGTAAAGGCTGAATCATTCATACCTGCGAAACTTATTAATAATCACAATACGCTAAATAAAACTCAAAGCGCCACTCGTTTAGAAGGCTGGGCTTACGTAAGTTATGTAATTGATATCGATGGTAAAGTGAGTGATATTGATATTATCGATATTTCTGATAAAGAATATTTTACTGCACGTACAAAAAAATACTTTGAAAAGCTCGAGTTTTCGCCAGCAACAGATGGGCAAGGCAGTATTGCGTCTGGGCAAACGCTGTTACGCCCGGTTTTTATACTCGTTACGAGCAAGCAAGTGAGCTGCTTTCTCAGCAGCGGTTCGCTGAAGTCGAAAAATTATTGACCGATATGTCATCAGATAATGCCAAAAACTTACAAGAGCAGGCTTTACTTTATTGGATTCAAGGTCGCTATTATTACGCGCAAAAAGAGTGGGATAACTACGGTCAAAGTATCGAAAGAGCAGGCTATCTTCATACAGACTTACCACCATCACTTGCCTCTAAAACACTACAAAATTTATATAGTTGGCACTTATATAAAAATCAGTTTTTTAATGCTGGGCAAGCTATTAAGGCAATGACTCAATTAGAGAATGTTGAAATTAGCGAACAAAGCATGGATTTTTTACAGCAGCCTATAAATGAGAGTCTATCAAGTGATAAAGAGTTTAAGTTACAACAAACAATGCTTAAAGGGCAAAGTTGGGTATATCAGCCTCTAAAACTCAATTTTACAATTTCAATGAATGCTGAGCAGATTGGTGAAATAGCGCTAAGATGCGCAAATAGAGTAAACGATTTGACGTTGAGTGACGTTGTTAAAGTGACGTTAGCACCATCAGATAAAAACTGCGCAGTATTAATAAAAGCCAAAGATGCGGCGGTTATAAATATTACGGAGCACCCCTAGCTTAATTAACGCACATTAAACAAATGGCAATGCCTTGTTCGCTTAGCGTCAGGCATTGCTTGAAAAACACATTATTGCTGGCAGCTTAGGTAGTTATCAAAAAGTGCTTTGAGTACATCACTGCGTCCAATCATGCCAATTACTTTGGTGCCTTCAACAACGGGGTAATTTTTAGGTTTACCGGTTTTCATTTGCTCGGCAAGTTCCATTATGTTGGTGTCGCCGTTGACGGTTACAACCTCGGTTTGCATCAGTTGTGAAACCTTAACCACACCGTCACAAAAATAACTATTTTGCATTAACGGTTTTAGCAGTTCTTGCTCAGAAATAAAGCCCACTAAACATTTATTATCATCAAACACTGGCGCTCCCAGTAGTTTGAATTTTTGTAGTTCTGCAATTGCTGTGGTCATCTCGGTTTCAGGGGTTATATGCGGTAACTTGCGCTGCATAAAATCTTTTACTTTGGTGTTTAACATTTGGGTCTCTCCCAATTAATGAGTTATTCAAAGTATGGTTAAGGATTGGCCGTTTGTGAAATTGTTTATGTTGATTGCGCTGATAGGTAACAACAATCACAGCTAAATTTAATTATGAGCCAGACCATCAGAGTGAGTTTGGTATTTGGCATTCACTAACTCCATATAATGCGCTAAGCTTTTTTGTGAATTAGTATCAAATACCTTGGCGAGTGGAATAATGCTTTGAATACGATCTAAGCGAAACTCTCGGTAGTCACTGCGCAACTGACAATAAGCGATAAGAGTCCACTTTGCTCCCCAATATACCAGTCCTAAAGGGTCGACAATACGCTGAGTTGATCGTTGGTTTACATCCAGATAATGAAATTCAATGCAGGTTTTATTAGTGATGGCTTTACGAAGTATCAAAGTGGTCGTTTGGTGGCTTTTATCGTGATGAAATGCAGAGACTAAATACGGCAGCTCTGCAACGCGTTGCTTTAACTTGTTAGGCAACACTGCATTAATTTTAGTCATTGCAGCTTGGGCATTCGCCGCTAACTGTGGATCAGTCCAAGCACTGACCATTTTACTACCTAACAACAGTGCTTGTAGCTCCTCAAGAGTAAACATCATCGGTGGTAGATCGTAATCGGTAATTAAATAGCCAGTGCCTGCCTCACCTTCAACGGGCACGCCCGAGCTCTGTAAGTGCTGAATATCGCGATAAATTGTTCGCTGAGATACCTGTAATTTATTGGCAAGTTCGTTTGCAGTGATCGCAAAGCGGCGACTCTTAAGTATGTTTACTAATTGAAATAGCCGCTCTGATTTGTGCATTGGTTATCCTTGTTTTCAAAAATACAGTGTTAGCTTTGTTGGCAAGCTGTTTGGCTAAGCACTTCAAAACGATCCTGCTTTATCGATTCTTTTGCAATGAGAGAAGTGTACTGTTGGCAAATAGCATTATCAAAAAATGTATCACGCAGTTTTTGGGCATCAGCAACCGTAGCAAAATAAATGATACTACTATATTGCTGGGTATCGGCTTGTTTAGCAAGGGAGCGGTAAAGTACGCCTGATTGGTTATCAATATAACGCTGAAAATCATTATTAGCGATGTGGAACTGCGCTAATTTTGTATCAGTCTTTAGTTTGAAATTTACAACTTCGATTAAATTTGTGGTCATCATAGTTCTCCTTGTTTAAGAAGAGCTAAGTAAATCATAGCGGGCTGTCAGGGAGTGTCAGTAACCAGCTTACGGATAAAAATTAAGCTGGTTACTCTGGTTATACTATTTTATAAATGCAAATGCATCGGCGTACATGTTTTCGCGAATTGCACCATGTGCTAGGAAATCATCGCGGACAATACCTATCATGTCAAAACGCCCTGCCATGTAAATATCATATGGGGCAAGCGATACGATATCGTTCATCACCGCTTTATGTACGTAGCCTGTATGGCCTGTCCAGCTAGCTGTTGGGTTTTCAACTACTGGTATAAAGGTAAAGTTTTCACGGCTATCGGCCCATGTTTGCATTTCAGTATGCGCATATAAGGCTGACTCTTCACGCACACCCCAATAGAACAATACCGGACGCTCACAACCGATTTCACTTAAATGATCAGCCATAGATTTTGCGTATGAAAACCCAGTGCCGCCAGCGAGTAAAATGATTGGGCGTTCGCATTGGAGGCGCAACTGTGAAATGCCTAAGCCGGCTTCAATCAACACCTGAGTTTTCTCAGCATGGGCTTGGCGAAGATGCTCTAAAGTTTGCATTGCATATGAATCAACTGCAGATGCGCCAATATGGAGTTCTAGCTCATCAGACTGTGAAGGGCGGCTGGCAATTGAAAACGCGCGCTTGTCTTTTTCGCCAAGCACTACTTGCAAATATTGGCCAGCTTCAAAGGTGACGCTTTCAACAGGTTTTAAAATTACTTTGTGAACAAATTCAGTGAGTGGGCTGATAGCGACAACTTCAGCGTGTAATGTTTGCATGTTTTACCTTAAATTAGCGGATACGCACTTTATTTGAACAATAATAACATATCCGCATAGTGAGTTTATAGCCTCTAAAAGAGCTGTTAAAGAATATCTAAGCTTTGCCAGATTTCATCGACGCGATCTTTAGTCGCTTGATCCATCACAATGGGTTCGCCCCACTCTCGAGTGGTTTCGCCGGGCCATTTATTAGTGGCATCCATACCCATTTTTGAACCAAGACCTGAAACCGGTGATGCAAAGTCTAAATAATCAATCGGTGTGTTTTCAATTAGAGTCGTGTCGCGGGCGGGATCCATACGTGTAGTAATCGCCCAGATCACGTCATTCCAATCACGTGCGTTAACGTCATCATCACAGACAATGACAAATTTTGTGTACATAAACTGACGCAAGAACGACCATACCCCCATCATCACGCGCTTGGCATGACCTGGGTATTGTTTTTTCATTGTCACTATCGCCATACGATATGAACAGCCTTCTGGCGGTAGATAAAAATCGACTATCTCAGGAAATTGCTTTTGCAAAATAGGCACGAAGACTTCATTGAGTGCGACCCCTAAAATTGCCGGCTCATCTGGTGGACGACCAGTAAAAGTGCTGTGATAAATAGGATCTTTACGATGTGTCATGTGGGTCACGGTCATAACAGGGAAGTTATCAACCTCATTGTAATAACCCGTGTGATCGCCATAAGGGCCTTCAGGTGCCATTTCGCCCGGCATTATATAGCCTTCAAGAACTATTTCAGCACTGGCTGGAACTTGTAAATCATTGGATATCGACTTAACTACTTCTGTTTTGCTACCACGTAGCAAGCCGGCAAAGGCGTATTCACTCAAGGTATCTGGCACTGGTGTGACGGCACCTAGGATTGTCGCCGGATCAGCACCCAATGCTACCGATACCGGATAAGGTTGGCCTGGGTTTTCTTTACACCATTCTTGAAAATCGAGAGCACCGCCACGGTGTGATAACCAGCGCATAATGATTTTATTTTTACCGAGTAATTGTTGGCGGTAAATACCTAAGTTTTGGCGTTTTTTGAAAGGCCCTTTGGTGACGGTTAAACCCCAAGTGATTAATGGAGCCACATCACCAGGCCAGCAGTGTTGAATTGGCAGCTTAGTTAAATCAACATCATCGCCTTCTAGAATAACTTGCTGACAAGGCGCTTTTTTAACTTCTTTGGCAGGCATATTTAATACTTGCTTAAACACTGGAATTTGGCTAAATGCTTCTCTAATGCCTTTTGGTGGCTCTGGCTCTTTTAAAAATGCCAGCAACTTACCGACTTCTCGTAGTTCGCTAACGTGTTCTTTACCCATTCCCATGGCAACACGCTCTGGTGTACCAAATAAGTTAGCTAGTACGGGGATATCATAACCTTTAGGGTTTTCAAACAATAAAGCGGGTCCCTTAGCACGTAATGTGCGGTCGGCAATTTCGGTCATTTCAAGATAAGGATCAACTTCTTGGTGAATACGCTTCAGTTCACCTTTTTTTTCTAATAAATCGATAAAATCACGTAGATCTTTGTATTTCATTGTGGGCCGCTTTAAAGCTTAAAAGACTGTTAGCATTATACTTAAATAAAGACGTTAAGCGAATTAATGAGGTGTTTTTAGAGCGCATTTAAGCGATCATTTTTGTTACATTATAAGGTGAGTAAGCTATAGTTTAGGACAAATGTTTGAAATGAGTTTTTGATTAATGGGTGGGCTTATCGTAAAAACATTTATCAAGGCTGTTATTATTTGCTGTGTAATTACCTTTGTAGATCAAGTAAGTGCTAAGCAATCACAATCATTAGATTCCGTGATCAATATGCCGCTTTTTAATGAGCACAGTGCCGTGATGTTAGTGGTAGAGCCGCAAACGGGTGAAATTAAATTTGCTAATAAAGCAGCGGCTGCATTTTATGGTTACAGTATTGCGCAATTGCAAACAATGCGTATCCAGCAAATTAATATATTTACTGAGCAACAAGTTGCACAGGAGCGCCAAGCGGCTCTGACTAAAGGGCAAAACTATTTTGTTTTCAAACACCGATTAGCGAGCGGTGAAACACGTACCGTTAGCGTTTATTCAGCCCCATTTACAATTGAAAATAAAGATTTTTTATTTTCTGTCATACATGATATTTCATCTCAACGTAACCTTGAAAAAGCGCTTTGGCATTATCAAGAAAATCTTGAACAATTGGTTGCTAGTCAAACTAATGAAATAGAACAAAAACGCACCGATCAATTGCTGTTAGCGCTAATATCTATTTCTGTACTAATAATACTGTTAGCGACTTTAACCATGTTAGCTTTGCGATTACGCCGAGCTAAAAAATCGGCGCAAAAAGACAGTGCGACGCTAAAAGCGATTTTCAATAGTATTGATGATCTGCTCGTTTACACGGATGTCGAACATAGGGTCATTACAGCTAATACTGCGGCTGTGCAAAAGTTAACTGCAGGCGAGCCACTGGAAGATAAAAATATTTACTCATTTACTGAGTGCCCGAAAGGAGTAGTTGGGGTTGATAGTGAGTGTCAATTTCACGGAGCTAAAGAGGTATTTTGGGGAGAGGCACGAGTAACCGCAGTTATCGACGAAAAAAATAGCAAAATTGGTGAAATACACTTAATTCGTGATATCACTTTAAAATTAAAAGCACGTCAACAACAACGACTCGCGAGCACGGTATTTTCGACAACTAATGAAGGTATTTTAGTTTCTAATCGTGATAATGAAATTCAAGCTGTAAATAAAGCCTTCACACAGATCACCGGTTATCAAGAACAAGATATGCTTGGTAAAACACCTGCAATATTAAATTCGGGCCATCATAAACCATCGTTTTTTAAAGTGTTATATCGACGTTTAAATGAGGTAGGGCATTGGGAAGGTGAAATATGGAACCGCCGCAAAGATGGTAGTATTTATCCGAGCTGGGTCAATATTTCGGTAGTATTTGACGAGGAAAAAGACATTGAAGTTTATGTTGCCTTATTTAACGACATTTCTTTACGCAAAGAAAATGAACAGGAAATGTGGCTACAAACTAATTTTGATATCTTAACGGGGCTGGCAAATCGCTATCATTATAATAGCAAGCTAGATCAAGAAATGATCCGTGCGACAGCTAATAATAAGCGTTTGGCAATTTGTTTTATTGATTTAGATCGGTTTAAAAGCGTTAACGATACCCTAGGGCATAATAGTGGTGATTTACTGTTACTTGAGGCTGGCAAAAGGCTTAAAGCATGTATGCGCAGCTCTGACGTAGTTGCCCGTTTAGGTGGCGATGAGTTTGCGCTATTACTGCCCGGGATCAATACGTTAGCAGACATTGAGCGACTAGCTAAAAAAGCCCTGCTGGCGCTTAATTCTTCATTTAAAATTGGTGAGCAAGATGTATTTGTATCCGGCAGTATGGGGATCACTATTTTCCCCGACGATGGAGTCGAGCGCAAAATATTATTACGTAATGCTGATAGCGCCATGTACAAAGCTAAAGCACAAGGGCGAAACTGCTTTGAGTTCTTTACTAGCGGCTTGCACGAACAAGCGACTGCTCGTAGTAAGCTTGAAAATGCTCTCCATAAAGCGCTTAGTAATAACGAGTTTACCGTTTATTTTCAGCCAATTATTAGCCACGATAAAAAAACGGTCGGTTGTGAAGCTTTATTGCGATGGCATAGTGCGGAGCTTGGCGATGTGTCGCCGGCACAATTCATTCCTGTATGTGAAGAGTTAGGATTAATCATTCCAATTGGTGAGTGGGTACTCAGAGAAGCATGCCGCGAAGCTGCTAAGTGGTGTAGCAGTTTCGGTGATCAGTTTTTTGTTACGGTAAATATGTCTAGCGTGCAATTTATTCGCCAAGATATTGAAGCGTTAGTTAAAAGTGTTCTACAGGAAACGCAGTTATCAGCTCAGTGTTTAACCCTTGAAATTACAGAAACGCTACTTGCTGATAATAGCTCAAACATCTTGCAGCAATTACAAGCATTACGTGCAACCGGCGTGGGTTTAGCAATTGATGACTTTGGCACCGGTTACTCATCGTTGAGCTATTTAAAGCGTTTTCCGCTGAGTAAGTTAAAAATAGATCGGGAGTTTATAAAAGACTTACCCGATGAGCTTGAAGATTGTGCGATGGTCAGTGCAATAATTTCAATGGCTAGTAACCTACAGCTCAAAGTTGTTGCCGAAGGAGTTGAAACCTTTGCACAGCTGGCTTTTTTGAATGCTCTAAATTGTGATTATATTCAAGGTTTTTTATACAGCAAACCACTGCCAGCGGCACTATTTGATAAATACATTAGGGAGTTTATCGCGGAGCAAAATAATAAATAAGCTGCTAAATGCCACTGCAACGTTATTTCAGTGGTGTGTATTTATCATTATGATAATAGCTGCAGATGGGTTTTATATTCAGAGTTAGAACTTAAACCTTTCTACTGCGCTGGTTAATGAGTGAGCGAGTTGGTTAACGTCTTCACTTTGGTTGGCGAGAGACTTTGCATGTTCGGCATTCGTTTGTGCTTGCACCGTTACCTGCGCCATAATCTGTTTTATTTCATTGCTGTTATCAAGCTGGTGATGCGATGAACTGGCAATTTGCATACTCATTTGGTTAATTGTCACTAAGGTACTTTGTATTTTATCCACGGCTTGGTTTAATTCACTACTATTTGCTACACATTCTTTTGCTTGTTGTTGCCCATCGTTAATTTCATGATGAGCAGTGTTGGCCTGATGTTGCAGTGTTTGGATCATTGTATGTATTTCGCTAGTCGAGTTTTGCGTTCGTGCAGCTAAAGAGCGTACTTCATCTGCCACAACAGCAAAGCCTCGGCCATTTTCTCCTGCACGGGCAGCTTCAATTGCAGCATTGAGCGCAAGCAAATTAGTTTGCTCAGCAATACTACTAATTGTATCCACGATCGCGCCAATTAATTGTGTGTGCTGGGTTAGCTCATTAGTACTTTGTACTGCTTGATCAAGTCGAGTAAGCAACGCTGCGATACGCTGGCTGTTACGATCAGCAATCTGGTTTACATCATGGGCAAACTGCGAAGCGTTAGCAACTTCATTAGAGGTGTTATCCGCTCGTTCACAGACCGCTTGGGAATTACTATGCATGCTATGCGCCACCGAGTCGGCCTCTGCAATACGATCTAATTGCTGCTGTGCTGCTTCGGTCATATGTTGGCCTTGTGCACTGGTTTGAATTGCTGATTGATCTAAGGTGTGGGCGTTATCACTTATCGCACTTAGTAATGTACTTAGATCATCGCTTAATTGATTGATATTGTTTAAAAGTACACCAAATTCATCATCATTATGGGGCTTTGTACGTTTCGATAAATCCCCAGAAGCGATACGTGATAGTGCTTTATTTACAGCATTTAGTGGTTTTAACATTGCTTTGGTGGTTAAAAAGCAGATCAAGGCTGCAAATGAAATAAGCACTAAACTTATAATAATCGCGAGTCGCGAACCGGTAGTGATCACCGACTGAGCATCTGCCTGCAAGGTATCAAAGCGTTTATCGGCTAAATGATTTAACTCAATAATGAGCTGCTCGGTAAGTTGAAACTGTTGCTGGAATACAGCAAAGGCTTGCTCGGTCGCAACTTTACTGGTCAAAAGAGTACTTTGTTGCTGGTACAGTGTTGCCAACTGTTGATTAATTAAGCTGAGAAGGTCTTTTAGGTTGCTGAAATTTGTTTGATTTTTTAACTCACTCGCTTGCTGTTGTAGGTATGTAAAATTAGATTGGATATTGTCTAATAAAAAAGCGGTATCTTGTTGGTGCTCTGTGAGTGTTTGTAGGGAGCTAATGTGGTTGATGCTCTTAACATTATTGCCTAAAGTGAATAGCAAGTCGTCAATGCGGGTCGCGGTACCAACAATAGCGGCTAATAACGACTGTTGCGCCGGTGTTACTTCGATTAGTTCTAAATCAAGTAAGCCATTACTTAAATCAGCGAGATTATTAGCGTAATCATTTGCTAATAAGGTAACCTGAGTTGCTGCTGTTAGGCCTTGTTGTTTGGTGTTAAACATTGTTGCGCTAGTGTCACTAAACTTTTGATAACGTTGTGTTATTTGTGATAGTAATTGCAGCATTTGTGGTTGGTCGTGCAGCTGAGAGCTTAATTCTTCTAGCTTGGTTTTAAATAAAGTTTGTTCTTCATGAGTGCTCTGTTGCTGCTGTTGCAAACTGGCTTTACTTGTTTGGCTGTATGCAACAGCATTAAATTTGGTGATTGATAACAGCGATAACCGCAAGGCATGACTTTGCTGTTGTACAGGTACAGCTAAAGTTTCTATATCCGAAGTGGCGTGATTAATTTGTCCTAATGACCAGTAAAAAAAACTACTGCTGGCGAGCATTAAAAAACCAATTGTGGCAAAGGCAAAAATTAGTTTCGTTTTAATAGCAATAGCGCGCATAGTGAACCCGTAAATACTTAATTATTTATGAGTGTAGCAGTATTTTTATAAATTATAAGTTTGGCGAGCGATTGTATTACTCTAAATTACAATGATATTTGTTGCCATCAATTATCAACATTGCTTCATTCCCTTTGGTCCAAAACAGCACATCTTCATTGGTATATTTTGCGCCCGAGGCGCTGATTTGTTTGGTCAGCGAATGATCTACTTGATTGTAATTTAGCGTGGCACTTTCTTCATCATTACTGGTAATAACGGCGCTTAGTTGGCTATCGCAGGAGAAAGACTGACTATTTAATTGTTCTGTGCATGCACTGAGGCTAATAACACCGAGTGCAATTAATAGGATTTTATACATAAACAAGTACCTTGGCTAAGTGTGTTTAGCAACTAGCATAGCAAACGAAAATTAACCTTTGGTGAAAATACTTGTTTAGGCTATGTTGATTATTATAAATTTTTTAACTGCAAAGGAAATGAGATGGCAGGTACTAACCTATTGACATTATTGGACGATATCACCACTTTATTAGATGATATTGCCACTATGAGTAAAGTCGCCACGAAGAAAACTGCGGGTGTGTTAGGGGATGATTTAGCCTTAAACGCGCAACAAGTGACAGGAGTCACTGCCGATCGTGAGCTACCAGTCGTGTGGGCGGTAGCGAAAGGCTCCTTTTTAAATAAAGCAATTTTAGTTCCTGCAGCGTTATTAATAAGTGTTTGGCTACCTTGGCTTATTACACCTTTATTAATGGTTGGTGGATTATTTTTGTGTTTTGAAGGTGCTGAAAAGTTAGTCGAAAAGTTATTACCAGCTACGAAAAATGATGATGTAGATGCTATCGAAAATTTAGATTTAGTTGAGTACGAAAAACAAAAAGTAAAAGGAGCTATTCGAACCGACTTTATTTTATCGGCAGAAATAATAGTTATCACTCTAGGCACCGTGGCGGGTGCAAGTCTACTAAATCAAGCGTTAGTCTTAAGTGTTATTGCGGTGATCATGACCATTGGCGTTTATGGGTTAGTGGCAGGGATTGTAAAACTTGATGATGCTGGTTTGTATTTGCTTAACCAAGCACAGCAAACAGGAAACCGTTTTAAAGCATTATTAGGTAAAGGTTTATTAGCCGCAGCACCACGCTTAATGGCGTTTTTAGCATTTGCAGGTACGGTAGCGATGTTTTTAGTGGGTGGTGGAATTTTAGTGCATGGTATTAGTGTGTTGCATCATTGGCAAATCGCTGTTGCTGAGTTTGCACTAGCAAATTTAGGTACGCTGGGAGAGATTATTGCGCCTTTACTGTTCGATGGTTTATTCGGTGTATTAGCCGGTGCGGTTGCTGTGTTGGTTCATCATGGAATTGCCAGCATGAAAGCAAAAAAGCCAGCAAAGTAAATTTGCTGGCAATGAATTAGCAAGGGAATGCTATGAAAGTTATTTGCTTGAATTAATTAGTGTTCATGTTTTGATTCAGCAGCTATACCTAACCAGGTAATTTGATTAGGGATAAAATCAAGGTTAAGAATAGTTTTAGTCGTTTGCTCATACGTGTCGATACTTAATACTGTTTGGTTGTTTGCATCACTGATATATAAAGTATCGTCGGCCGCAGAGGCAGCGAGTGCATAGTTACCAGCTGGGTTTTCGAGTACTTTAAAGCGTGCACTGACTTGCCAATCATCTTCAGCATGTAGCACCGACAAGAAACCGTCACTTCCAAGCACATAAAACTCGCCAGTAATCCTATCGAGTGCACTTGCTAATACGGTATTTTCAGTATTTTGTTGCCATGCAAGCTGTGTCATTTCAGCTGATGCTGGGTCGATGGTGTAAAAAAGCTTACTTTGTGCAATACCTAAAAATAGTTCGCTGTGTTCACTCGCTTTAATTGTGCCAATACGCGTACCTTCAGCAAAGCTGTTGAAATTAGCTACTTTGGCTGCGTTAAACACACCACCTTTTTCAGTTATAACTAATACACCATCGCTACAGCCAAAAGCGATATGCTGGTGATTTTGCGCACTGCCATGTAGTGCAGGGCAATCCACTGCAAACCGCTGTTCTTGATGAAAGTGATCACCATGAATATGCAGTTGTTCAACATAATTTGGCAGCACGCTAGTTATATCTTCGCTGCGATAAGTTGTTATTACCGATTCACCGCGAATTTGCGCTGTACCATGCATGGCATTAGTAAAGCTATGAGCTGCAAGTATTTCGCCATCTTCAATTGATGTATCAGTTAAAATAGCAAAGCTTGCTGGGATCCCCGCATCTATATTGCCATCAAAAAACAGTGCCGCTTGCTGTTCGCTTATATCAAAATGAGTTGGCTTATCATTTGTTAATGTAAAACCTGAAAAGGAAGGTAGTTGTTTGTAATCATGCAGGTGATCATCATGATCTTCTTGGTATAAACCACCATCAATAAATTCTACATAGTTATCCGCGCGTTGTATAAGTACCGCAAAACGATTGTTAGGACTTGCATATAAGCCGCTAACAATATTTGCAGTATTAAACATTTCAAGTAGCGTGTCATTATCAGTATCGAAAATTGATACGTTTGCAGTATCAGCATGACTAATGGCTAAACGCCCTGTTGAGGTGATTCCGATATGATCATGGTTATCTGCCAGCCCAGCATTTTTATCTGCAAGATCATCAATTTCACTGTTACAAGCACACAGTACGGTGACCATAGATGCGATCAGGCTAGTTTTAAAGTTAGGTAAAATCATTAACATTCCGGTGTTTTGTTATAATGTATCGGCAATGTTATAATGTAACTTAATCAAAGTAAATAAGTACTCTTCGTTCTTTACTTAAGTATTTGGATGGATATCTATTTAAAATCTTACTGGGTACAATTGCAAAAAATATAAATATAAATATAAATATAAAAGGATGTTGTATGGGTAAAATAATGCAGTTTATTGTTGTTATTGCTTTGTGTGTTGTCAGCTTCATGAGTGATGCAAATCAATCAGCTCCAGCAGTCGATGACTTCAGCCGCAGCAGTGAATATAGCCAAGTTAAAATCTCTCCTAATGGGAGCTACCTTGCAGTAATTATGCAACCTGAAGGTAAAAAGGTGCTAGTTATTTTAGATGCTAAAAAATTTACAATTCACCACGCTATTAATTTTGAGAGCAATGCCCAAGTTGGTGCTTATCATTGGGTAAGTGATGATCGGGTTGTAGTTGCAAAAGAATACTTACGCGGCTGGCAAGATCACCCTGAATATTATGGGGAATTATATGGCGTGAATGCTGATGGCTCAAAAGCTAAGTACTTAGTTGGCTATCTTGGCGAAATGCAAACTGGCTCTCGTATCAAAAAGGCCACACCACTTTATGGCACCTCTTATTTGCTGGATCCTTTAATCCACGATGAAGATAAAATGCTTATAGTGACTTACCCGTGGACATCAAGTAGTGAACCGCACACGGTTGTTTATGAGGTTGATATCTTTTCAGGGAAGCGTCGAAAAGTTACGCGCTCCCCGTCACGTATGGCCAACTTTTTGACTGACCATGAAGGAAATGTCAGAGTGGCTGTTTCCAGTGATGATTACATTAAGCCTACAATACATATCCGTGAAAAGTCAGGTGGAGATTGGCAAGCGCTTAATTTAGCTGGTTTGACTTACAGTGATGTTGAGTTGCACGCTTTTGATAGTAGTGGTGATGCTGTCTATATCACAGCATCAATAAGTGGTGAAGCTCAAGGCTTATATAAATTGAATCTAAAAACCAGAGCAATTGATTTAATTCATAAGGAAGAGAAAGTCTCACCAAAGCAAATATGGGTCGATGAAGCATCAAAAGAGCTATTTGCGATTGAAACCGAACTAGGTTATCCAACTTATGCTTTTGTCGATGGGCAATCAGATAAAAGCATGCGTTTAAAATCATTAATCTCCGCTTTACCTGGTGAACAAGTGCAACTCGTTAGTAGTACTGAAGATGGCGACACTAATATTATTTATGCCTCTAATGATCGTAACCCTGGACAATATTATTTATTCGATGCCAAAAGTAATAACTTACGATTTTTGTTTGCATCCCGCAGTTGGATTGATGCAGAACAAATGGCGCAGACCAAGCCTGTAAGTTATATCAGTCGAGATGGTTTAACTATTTATGGCTACTTAACAGTACCGAATAACACCATAGAAAAAAACTTACCTTTAGTGGTTATGCCACATGGTGGTCCACATGGCCCGCGCGATTGGTGGGGATTCGACCCTGATGCACAGTTGCTTGCAAGCCGTGGTTTGGCCGTACTAAAAGTTAATTTTAGAGGTTCAGGTGGTTTTGGCCGTAACTTTGAGCATGCTGGGCATCGAAAATGGGGAGCTGAAATTCAATTTGATATTATAGATGGTGTGAAGTATTTAGTTGAGCAGGGTACAGTTAATAAAAACAATATCTGCATTATGGGCGCGAGCTTTGGTGGATACTCAGCGTTACAAAGTGCGATTTTAGAACCTGATATGTTTAAATGTGCGATTGGCGTTGTTGGCGTTTATGATTTGCCCTTAATGTTTAAAGAAGGGGATGTTGCGGAGCGCGATAGTGGCCAACGTTATTTACAGAATGTATTGGGTACAGATGAAGCGCAACTAAAGGCTTTTTCACCTAGCTATAATATTGATAAGTTAAAGGCTCCAGTGCTGATAGTGCATGGTGGTGAAGATCAGCGTGCACCGATTGAGCAAGCCGAATCACTGATTGCGGCTCTTAAAAAAGCTAAACATCCTTATATATATGAACTGCTTGAAGATGAAGGGCATGGTTTTTATAAGCAAGAACATCGCACTCGTTATTATCAAAAAGTGCTGACCTTTTTAGACCAACACTTAACAATGTAACAGTCGTATTTACGTGTTAAATGGCAAGCTAAAAGCTTGCCATATTTATATCCACTTGTTGTGGGTAGTTTGGCTATATTAACAGGAATACTCAAGGCACAGCTCTTTGAGTTGTACTTTGGCTTTGTGGTTATTTTGCCTGGCAGCTTGTTGATACCAATAAATAGCTTGGCTGATATCTTTTTCTACCCCCTCACCATCACGATACATTTGCGCAGTATTAAGCTGACCCCATTGTGAGCCTTCTTTGCTGGCGAGTAAAAAGCTTTCGAACGCTTCAGGAAATAACCCATCTTTGTAATAGATGATGCCTTGCTGATTATTTTTATTAAGCTTCAACCCTTCATATAGCGGTTTAGGGCGTGGTGGGAACATCACAAAACCACCATATAAGCTATATGCATAAGGGCGTAGTACATCATAAATAGCGCCTTCATCATATAAACGCTGTACTTCGCTGCGCGGTAAAATTATTGTTTTTGATGAGAAATAACCCTTTTGTATCAATAAGCTGGTACGCATAGCCATAGTAATGCCGCTGTCGCGTTTATAGCGATAATTGCTGATTTGAAAGGTGATATTTTGGTCATCAAACTCGAGTACTTGGGCTACTTTTAGGTTTTCAGGGCGCAATGGTTCGTTAGAAAACTTATCAGCATGTACCAAGTAAGTATCGAATGCTTGTGGCTGGCTGAGTATTGCTTGCTTGGCTTTTAGCTCATCAAGATGTTGTGTATAGAAGTAAATTGATAACCAGATAAGTAATATCGAGCCTATAAAATATTTGATCAAAGAAAGCTTTTCTAACCATGGCAGTTGCATAATTGAAAGCTGCACATTGTGCTGACAATGGCTACACTGGTATTGGTAATGCCATGCTAATGGCAGCATAGGGACAATTGAAAAACGCAAAAAGCGGCTGTGGTTTTGTAGTCGATAGTCATCGTGATGACAGTATGGGCAGGTTTTTGTTTGGCTGAAAAACGACAATGAATCGCTGGTATTGAATAGTAGCATATGGCCTTTTTTCCCCTTCCTTGTTTTACGTTAAATTAAAACAAGGAGGGTTAGATGCAAAGTAAAAAATTGTAATAAAGTATGTTTGGTTAGCTTATTTACTCGCTACAGGCTTTGCTTTAATTGTAGTTTTAGCATCAGCTGCCATAAACGCAAATACAGCATATGCTGCGGTATTTTGCTTAAGTTTAGCCGGATCGATCTTATCAAGCGTATCATCAGCAGTGTGATGGTAGTCAAAGTAATCAGTACCGTCTTGGTGCAGCTCAAAAATTGGCGCGCTGGTGGCATTTTTAAATGGAATTAAATCAGGCCCACCATTAGCGCTATTTTTACCTATGTATTCAACATTTAGCGGCGCAAGTTGCTTGGCTATTGCACGCACTACTGGCAACGAGGCTGCAGATACATTCGATTCAAAGCCATACACTACATCAGCACCAAAGTCAGATTCAGCGGCGGCAACAATTTTATCAAGTTCATTTGCATGCTTTTTAAAATAAGCTTTAGCGCCCCATAATCCTAGCTCTTCAGCGGCAAATAACACTACACGAATACTGCGTTTAGGACGTTTTATTTCACTAATATGTTTGGCTGCAGCCATGGTTAACGCAACGCCTGCACCATCATCAAGTGCGCCAGTGCCTAAATCCCAAGAATCTAAATGACCGCCAATCAGTACGTACTGTTCAGGGTTTTGTGTGCCATTGAACTGACCAATCACGTTATAGCCAGTACCTTGGCCGCGATCTTCAGTTTGCACATTGATATTTACGGTAACATTTTTACCTAGTGCAACTAAGCGAGCTAGCTGATCTGCATCAGGGTTAGCAATGGTCACATTAGGGATTTTCGTAACACCTTCTTGATAGTGACTGCCACCGGTATGAGCAAAGCGGTGGTGTGCGGTGCTAACAGAACGCATCATATAACCAATCGCGCCTTTTTTTGCAGCCTCAACTGAACCTGTTGAGCGAGCACGAACAGCAGGACCATAACCATTGCCATCAATATGACGGTTCATATGGTAATTTATATAAGCTATTTTACCTTTTAAGCTGTTTGCTGGTGCTGCGATAAGTTCATCAAGCGTTTCAAATAATACAACTTCAGCGGTAATGCCATCTTTCGGTGTGCTAACGCTGTGGCCTAACGCTGTTAGGTGCAAAGGTTGCTCGCTTGGCGTTAAAATTTTGCCACTTTCACTAAAACGGCGCCATTCAGGAAAGGTTGCTTCTTCTAGCCATACTTTATCAAAACCAAGCTCTTTAAATTTAGCTTGGGCCCACGCAACGGCTTTTTTATCGTTTTCTGTGCCAGGTAAGCGAGGTCCTATTTCAGTAGTAAGCGATTCAAGCAATTGATAGCTTAACTCGCTGTTACTGGCATTAGTTCTTAGTTCGGTGACTTGCTGAAGTTGCTTTGCGGTAAATTCAGGCTCGGCGGCATTGGCTAAAAAGCTGCCGGCGAGCAGTAATCCGGTGATGATTTTTTTCATTATTGACCTGGTTATATTTTCAAGTGAGAGTTATTAAAGCATTTAATACTGAGCAACAAAAGTAGATGAGATAAATGCCTATCGGTGGCGATGTTATGGTGAATGTTTATTGAGAATATGGTCAGCTTAATGGTAGCAATTTGTATATTCTGCTATTATGCAGCATAACTAAGTCGGGCATCTGCAGCGGCTTTTCATGTTTACTTATTGCACTGGAAATTACTTTGACCGCTACAGCTTTTTCATCACTCGCTTTACCATCAGGTTTGGTCGATAACTTATCGACTTTAGGTTACACCCAAATGACCGCTGTACAGGCGCAAAGCCTGCCGCCAGTGCTTGAAGGTAAAGACATCATTGCACAAGCTAAAACTGGCTCAGGTAAAACTGCCGCATTTAGTTTAGGTGTGTTGGCCAAGCTTAATGTTAAGCGTTTTCGTATACAGTCTTTAGTGCTTTGTCCAACCCGTGAGTTGGCTGAGCAAGTAGCTGTGGAAATGCGTAAATTAGCGCGTGGTATTCACAATATAAAAATATTAACTCTATGTGGTGGCGTGTCGATTGGTCCACAAATTGGTTCACTAGAGCATGGTGCACATATTATTGTTGGCACACCTGGGCGTGTAGATGATCATATTCGCAAAGGTACGCTACGTTTAGATGATGTAGACACGCTAGTACTTGATGAAGCCGATCAAATGCTTGATATGGGCTTTCAAGACACTTTGGATGCAATTATTGAGCGTATTCCAAAACAGCGTCAAACTTTATTATTTAGCGCCACTTTTCCGCGCGCAATAGAAGCGATTGCCAAGCGTGTATTAAGTAATCCTGTTATGGTGAAGGTTGAAGAAGAGCAAGAAAAAAGTACTATTAAACAGTACTTTTATAAAATGGATAATAACAAACAACGTTTTAATACATTAAAATTGTTGCTGCTGAAGTTTCAACCAGAAAGTTGTGTGGTGTTTTGTAATACCAAGGTCGAAACTCAACAGGTGTGTGATGATTTAGCTGATGAAGGCTTCAGTGCCGTGTCATTGCATGGTGATTTAGAGCAGCGAGATCGTGAGCGCACCTTGATCCACTTTGCTAATAAAAGCGCCTCGATTTTAGTGGCCACTGATGTAGCCGCTCGCGGTTTAGACATCGATGATATGGATATGGTGATTAACTACCACCTTGCCCATGACCCACAAACCCACGTACACCGTATTGGTCGAACTGGTCGTGCTGGTAAAAAAGGCATTGCATGCTCTATTTATGGCGATGCAGAACAATTCAAAGTGGCACAAATTGGTGACCATTATGAATGTGATTTTTTACCAGAACAATTACCGCCGTTTAGCCTACTTGAAAAGCCACCATACAAACCACAAATGGTGACACTAATGATCGATTCAGGTAAAAAGCAAAAGGTACGCGCAGGTGATATTTTAGGTGCATTAACCGGTAAAGATGGTGTTGCCGGACGTCAAGTCGGTAAAATTAATGTGCTTGATAATGTGGCTTTTGTGGCTGTCGAACGTAATAGCTCAAAGCCCGCGCTACGAAAATTAACGGAAGGTAATATTAAAGGGCGTAAAATTCGTGCCCGTCGTTTAACTCGTTAATTATTGCTTATGATGTTTTTGAGCAGCTTGCTCTAAGCTGCTCATATTCATTTTTTAACTGTTTAAACTGCTCTGCATTACCATGTTGTTTATCTGGATGATATTGTGTTGCCAACTGCCGCCAGCGCTTTTGCAATGCCTGCATAGAAAAATCGTCAGGTAATTCCCAGCGCTTTAATAATGTCTGGCGTTGTTGTTGATCAAGCGTATTTATTGTTGGTGATGCACGAAAAGTACGCCAAAAGTCATCTAACAGTGATTTAACTTCTGTTATCGAAGCATCGTAATTTTGCCAATCTAGATAGTACGTTTGTAATGAGTCATGCGCTGCAATAGTTATCTTATCTGGATTATCGGTGAGCTCTATATGTAAACTGGCTACCAATAAATATTGATTTGGCAACAGTTGTTGTTGCAGTTGATAAAGTGCATTCATAATTAAAAAGTTACGCTTAAACAGATCACGGTATGGATCTGTATCTAAGTTATTAACTACACCTCGCTTAGATAATTCCAACGCTAAAGTGTGAACCTTCCAAATGTGCTTCGTTAAAATTAACTCGAAAATCTCATCAATCAGTGGGTTAAGCATTGTTTACAGTCTAGTTATTGGTGTATCTTGACTAAACTATCATAGCTTCTACTGCTAACAAAATTCCAAGGAAAAAATTATGCTGGGTCAGTTTAAGCGCCTATTATTTATTTGCTCTATTAGTATGCTTGGCGTTTTTTCTCAATCAGGTAATGCTCAACAACAAGTAGCACTTTTTGAACAATTTAAAGTTACGGATGAATGGTCTGAAAAGCAGCTGTTAGCAACCCAGTTACTGTCTACACAATTATCAAATCAGCAACAAGTTGCTATTTATTCTGGTTTAGCTGAGCGTGCGTTTGAGTTGAGTAATTATCCCCAAGCATTGCATTATTATCAGTTGCTTGAGCAGCATAGTACATTTGAAAATCTGCCTGAGTTACATTTTCGAGCAATAAAAATGCAGGGCGTGGTGCAATATTTTCAAGGTTTATTACAACAAGCCATTATTGATTACAGCCGTGCGTTAAACTTAGCGGTACGTTTAAAGAGTCCATTAAAACAAGCCAACTTGCTAAGTAATATTGGCCTTGCATATTTTAATATGCACAACATGGAGCTTGCTTTAGATCATTACCAGCAGGCAAAAGCACTTTATGAAATAGATGGTAGCGCGCAAGACAAAGCTGATATTCTTCATAATATTGCGGGCATCTATATTCGTTTATCTAGCTATGATTCGGCACTCGAAATTTATCGCGAAGTGCTCGATGTATTTCAGCAATTGGGTGATGAAGAGGGGATTGCTCGTTCCTATGGCAATATGGGTGTTGCTTATACTGAGTCGGGTCAAAATCAATTAGCGTTGCACTATTACCAGCTCGCTTTACGCTATTATCAAAGTGTAAATGATGCCTATCAGTTATCTGTACAGCATACCAACTTAGCTAACATAAATTTAAAAATCGATGAGTTGGATGCTGCTTTGTATCACGCACAAGCAGCTCAAAAATACGCTCAGCAGATAGATAATCAATCCTTACGGTTAGCTTCTTTACATGTTTTAGCTAAAGTGCAATTAGTGATGGGGGATATTGATATTGCGGAGCAAAATTTACAACAATCAATATCACTAGCCAAAGAATATAAAGATGAATTGCGTATTAAAGACGGCTTAGGTATCGAGGCGTTATTAAGCGCTGGTGCCGGTGACTATAAGCGGGCTATTCATCTGCACCAACAGTTTGTTGATTATCAACGTAGCATAACCAGTGAAGAGGTCATGAAAGCGTTAAATGTATTTCAGTCTCAGTTTCAGTCGAACCAGTTAAACCAAGAAATTAAACAGCTTAAACAAGAGCGTAGCCTACAAGAATTAAAGATTGAAAAACGTTCACAGTTAACTATTTTACTGTCTATTGTGCTGATGTTGGTATTGATCTGTGCAGTTGTATTATATCGCCGTGCAATCGAAAAAAAGGCTAAAGCCCAATTAGAGCAAAAAGTTGAGCAACGTACTCAAGAATTACAATATGTGGCACAAGAGCTACGTGCCGCGAATCAAGTTAAGAGCCAGTTTTTGGCTAATATCAGCCATGAAATACGCACACCACTTACCGCTATTTTAGGGCAAACAGACGACTTATTGCATGGTTTATATCAGCCCCAGCAATTACAAACAGAATTGTTAGTTATTAAAAAACATAGCGATCATTTAAAAGATTTGATTAATGATGTGCTCGATATTAGTAAGATAGAAGCAAACCGTTTAGATTTACATGTTAGCGAGTTTGACCTCGTGGAGCTTGTTAATGATGTTTATGCTATGTCAAGTATGCAGGCTAAAAGTAAAGGTTTAACGCTGCTATTAGAAAATCACTTAGGCTCGAGTTATTGGACTAAGTTAGATATGATCCGCGTTAAGCAAATACTAATAAACCTACTGACTAATGCGATCAAATTTACCGAGCACGGCAGTGTTACTCTGGATATTAATCACACCGAACAAGGCGTATGCTTTAAAGTGATTGATACGGGGATTGGTATGAATACAGAGCAAATAAAAAACATTTTTGAATGTTTTCAACAAGGCGATAATACCATCACTCGCAGGTTCGGTGGTTCAGGACTTGGTTTGAGTCTTTCCCAGCAATTAGCAATTATGATGGGGGGTTATATTAGTGTTGAAAGTGAGCATGGTAAAGGCAGTGAGTTTATTTTTAATGTGCCATGTAAAGAGTATGCGCCAACCCTTATTGCTACCGACAACTCAAAACCAGCTGCAACTAAAGGTCTAGTTGGGCGAGTATTATTAGCAGAAGATCATCCCGACAATCGTAGACTAATAACGCGCTTTTTAAAGTCGATTGGCCTTGAAGTGATCTCAGTAAGTAATGGTGAGCAAGCAGTTGAACAGTGCCTCAGTGAATTTCCAGATGTTGTTTTATTAGATATACAGATGCCAGTAATGGATGGCCTTAGTGCATTTGAACTGTTAAATAAGTGTGGTTTTAATAAACCTATTTTTGCGTTAACAGCTAATGCAATGAGTCATGAAATAGATAATTACTTAGCGATGGGATTTACTGGCTATTTAAGTAAGCCAATAGAAAAAGAAGCGTTTTATCAGGCACTCGCAGCGCATTTAAATAGTACCAGCACGCTACCTTTAGCTAATCCTGATATTAGCGATTTAGTGACGAGTTTTATTGCCAGCTTTGATGATGAAATAGCGTCACTTACACAGCACCTTGCAGCAAAGGACTATATTGCATTACAGCAAGATAGCCATCGTATCCTTGGTGCCGCACAGATATTTTCATTAACTGATGTAGCTAATGCAGCGATGTGCTTAGATAAATCACTCTTATCACAAAAACATAACCCCAGCAGTGATGCAGACGTAAAAGAATTAGTAGATGATTTGATTAAGCAGCTATCACAACAGCTGACTTAAAAGAGCGATATATAAGCTTAATGGGTCGTTACATTAAGGCTATAAGTTACTACTAACCAATAAGGCGAGTTGAGCGTTTTATTGAGTGGCATTACTGCGTGCTAGATTTAAATAATCGCAGTTTTAATATTTACTCAATACTGCGCAGTCTGATGATTTTCGTCTATAGGAAACAGAGCAAAGAGATTAATAAAACAAATTTATAATAGGAGTGAGATTTAGGGATAGGCAAAAAAAATGCCTGTATTAACAGGCATTTTAGAATCTAGTAAAGAGAATTATTGACGCTTCATCGAATCAAAAAATTCATCATTCGTTTTGCTCATAGAGAGTTTATCAATTAAAAACTCCATGGCATCAATTTCAGACATTTCATGAACTATTTTGCGTAAAATCCACATTTTTTGTAGTTCATCAGGTTTAGTCAGTAGCTCTTCGCGACGGGTACCTGAGCGGTTAAAGTCGATTGCAGGGAATACACGTTTTTCAGCAATCTTACGATTTAAGTGTAATTCCATATTACCAGTACCTTTAAACTCTTCGTAGATAACTTCATCCATCTTAGAGCCGGTATCGATAAGCGCAGTTGCGATAATAGTTAAACTACCGCCTTCTTCAACGTTACGCGCAGCACCAAAGAAACGCTTTGGTTTATGCAGGGCGTTAGCATCAACACCACCAGTAAGTACTTTACCTGATGAAGGAATTACCGTGTTATAAGCACGTGCTAAACGTGTGATTGAATCCAGTAAGATGATTACATCTTTTTTATGCTCAACTAAACGTTTTGCTTTTTCAATTACCATTTCAGCAACTTGTACGTGACGGCTTGCTGGTTCATCAAACGTTGATGCAATAACTTCACCTTTTACTAGGCGTTGCATCTCAGTAACTTCTTCTGGACGCTCATCGATAAGTAGTACCATCAATGTCGCATCTGGGTGGTTATGGGTAATCGATTGCGCAATATTTTGTAGTAGCATTGTTTTACCCGCTTTAGGCGGTGCTACTAATAAACCACGTTGACCACGGCCAATTGGTGAGGCTAAATCAAGTACTCGAGCAGTAATATCTTCGGTGCTACCATTACCGCGTTCCATACGTAAACGTTCGTTTGCATGTAGCGGGGTAAGGTTTTCAAAAAGAATTTTCGTGCGAGAGTTTTCAGGTTTATCAAAATTTACTTCGTTTACTTTTAGTAATGCAAAGTAACGTTCACCGTCTTTAGGTGGACGTATGAGACCCATTATAGAATCACCAGTACGCATACTAAAACGACGAATTTGGCTAGGTGATATATAAATGTCATCAGGACCAGCAAGGTAAGAGGCTTCTGATGATCTTAAGAAACCAAAACCATCCTGTAAGATTTCTAATACACCACCGCCAAAAATGTTCTCTCCACTTTTGGCGTGGGCTTTAAGGATAGCAAAGATAATATCTTGCTTTCTTAAGCGGGCTACGTTTTCGAGCCCCATGGACTCAGCTAAGTCTACAAGTTCTTTGATCGACTTGTCTTTTAATTCGCGTAAATGCATATTGGTGGGTTCTTTATTACAGTTATCATGCTCATATAATCGATATTGATTAGTGAGAGAGGTTTGTTGGTAAACTAAGGATTAGTTGGCTTTATAAACTAGCAGGTCATTCGCTAGGCGTCCAGTCTTTATACAAAAAAAATTAAAAAAAAGGGCAGTTGCCCTTTTTTTAGGCATATTTTTAGATGTTGTTTTCTAAAAACTCAACAAGTTGAGTTTTAGAAAGTGCACCCACTTTAGTTGCCGCAACTTGGCCTTCTTTGAAAAGAAGTAACGTAGGGATACCACGAATACCAAATTTAGGTGGTGTGCCCGCATTTTGGTCAATGTTTAATTTACCGATTACAACACGGCCATCAAACTCTTCTGCCACTTCATTAAGAATTGGCGCGATCATTTTACACGGTCCACACCATTCTGCCCAAAAATCAACTAATACAGGCTTGTCTGATTGTAAAACGTCAGCTTCAAAGCCATCGTCAGTTAATTGAATAATTTTCTCGCTCATTGCGCTCTCCGATAAGTTAGGCGAATTATTTAATGCGTATTTAAACACTCTTGTTTCTTATTGCAAGTTTAAACGTTATGCTTAAACGCTATGACTAAGACACATTTGACCGATAAAAAGTTTTCAGACTTTGCTATTGCACCGGAAGTGGTTGCCGGGTTAACCGAAAGTGGGTTTGAATATTGCACACCCATACAAGCTAAATGCCTACCTTTTATTTGTGATGGCCGCGACATTGCGGGTCAAGCACAAACAGGTACAGGCAAAACGTTGGCGTTTTTAACTGCCACGTGCCATCGGTTATTACAATCTAGCAAAGCACCTAGTAAACATCCAAGAGCCCTGATCATGGCCCCTACTCGGGAGCTTGCGATTCAGATCCACAAAGATGCAAAAATTTTAGCGCCACACTGTAATCTTAACTTAGGTTTAGTATATGGTGGCGAAGATTACGAAAAACAACGTGCACAATTAGAAAAAGGCGTTGATATTTTAATTGGCACCACAGGGCGCTTAATCGATTTATATAAACAAGGGTGTTACACCCTCAATGAAATCGAAGTAGTGGTACTTGATGAAGCCGATCGTATGTTTGATTTGGGTTTCATAAAAGACATTCGCTATATGTTCCGCCGTATGCCGGATACATCACAACGCCTTAATTTATTATTTTCAGCAACGTTATCGTATCGCGTTCAAGAACTGGCGTTTGAGCACATGACAAACCCAGAGCATGTACAAATTGAACCTGATGTGAAAACTGGCAAGCGCATTGTTGAAGAGTTATTTCATCCTTCTCAAGAAGATAAAGTTAAGCTGTTATTAACTTTGATTGAAGAAGAATGGCCTGAGAAAGCCATTGTGTTTGCAAATACTAAACATAGCTGTGAAACGGTTTATGCATGGTTAAAGTCTGATGGACACCGGGTGGGAATGCTCACTGGTGACGTAAATCAGAAAAAACGCCAATCAATTTTAGCGCAATTCTCTAAAGGTGATTTAGACTTCCTTGTGGCAACAGATGTTGCTGCTCGTGGCTTACATATCCCTGAAGTGAGTCATGTATTTAACTTCGACTTACCAGATGATTGTGAAGATTATGTTCATCGTATTGGCCGTACAGCACGCGCTGGGGCATCAGGTAAGGCAATTAGTTTTGCATGTGAGCAGTACGCATATAATCTTCATGAAATTGAAGAATACATAGAGCACAGCATTCCTTTATCACATTATGATAAAAGTGCATTGCTTGATGATTTAACTAAGCCTACTATTCAAAGAAAGCGTAATTATTCAACAGGCCCACGTAGTCGTAGTAACAACAGCGGACGTAGACCAAACAATAGTTACCAAAAAGCACGGTCGTAATTGCGACCGTCGTTATAGTCGTAGTAGTAACTAGAGGTTTTTGAACGGTGGGGCAACTTAAACCGCAAAAAAATGTTTATGCAGTAATTGATTTAGGATCTAACAGTTTTCACATGTTGATCGCTAAGTCAATTGCTGGCGGCTTACAAACAATAGGCCGAGTTAAACGCAAAGTCAGATTAGCCGCAGGGCTAAATGATGATAATTTACTGAGCACAGAAGCAATGCAACGAGGCTGGGAATGTCTCGCACTATTTGCAGAGCGTCTTCAAGATATCCCTAAAAACAACATTACTATTGTTGCCACCGCTACTTTGCGCTTAGCAACGAATGCTGATGAATTTAAAATCAAAGCCGAGCAAATCCTTGCGCATAAAATTAATGTCATTAGTGGTGAGCTAGAAGCGCGCACTATTTATAAAGGCGTTGCGCATACATCTTCATGTAGTGGTCGCCAACTAGTAATAGATATTGGCGGTGCCAGTACTGAGGTAGTTATAGGTAAGGGATTCGACGCACTACATTATAAAAGCCTAAACATGGGCTGTGTTACCTACCTAGAACGTTACTTTAAAGACTGTAAACTCAATGACGCTAATTTCAATGCTGCTATTAAAGCCGCACGAGTAGTTATTGATGATATAGCGCCAAGTTATAAAGTGGCGGGTTGGGAGATTGCATCAGGTGCATCGGGTACTGTACAAGCTATCCAAGAAATTATGGTGGCACAATCACTCGATGAAACACTGAGTTTAGATAAACTCAATAAAATTAAAAAGCAATCGATCGCCTATGAGACCATCGCTGAGCTAGATTTACCTGGGCTTAGTGAAGAAAGACGTTTAGTTTTTGTGTCAGGGCTCGCTATTTTAATTGCTTTATTCGAAGCGCTTGAAATTGATAAAATGGGATTAGCAGGAGGCGCACTTCGTGAAGGTGTGCTTTATAGCATGATCCCTGAGTTTCATAATCATGATATTCGAAAGCGCACTGTTGATGGCCTGATGAGCCGTTATCATGTCGATCAAAAACAAGCGAACCGAGTTGCAGAACTCGCCAGTCACCTCGCAGCTCAAGTCAGCGAGCAGTGGCCACTATTCAACAATAGTGGCCTGCCTTTACTAAAAGCGATTGCGCAATTGCATGAGATTGGTTTGTTAATTGAGTATAAGCAATATCAAAAGCACACCGCTTATATTTTAGAAAACACCGATATGCCAGGCTTTTCACAATCGGAGCATAAAATTATTGCGGCTGTAGCGAATGCACATCGTTCAGATCTGCAAAAGAATGTTTTTGAGTATTTAGGCTGCCATGCTCAGCTTACTCAGTATGTAACACGGTTGCTTAGGATCGCAGTGATCTTATCAATGCGTCGCCAAGATGATGTATTACCAAAATTAGTATTAACTGTTAATAATGACGCTCTAACACTAATATTTGAAAATGATTGGCTAAAAGCGCACCCGCTAATGGCAAGTGAGCTCCAACAAGAGTCTAAACAGCAAGCAAAAGCTGGTTGGAAGTTTATTGTTAAGTAACAAAAGGGCTGTAAAAGCCCTTTTATTGTATTAAAAACCACCTTTATGCACTAAATTTGTTCGAACAGTCAATTAAATCAAAAAAGATCAAAAAAAGTGTTGATCTGTTTTTGGATCTCCCTATAATGCGACCCCACTGAGACGGGAAACGCCAACGCATAGCGAGGCACGAACAACTCAGAGAGTTAAATAAAACTTCGGTTTTAAATATTCG
>NZ_JACJEE010000034.1:0-49231 GCF_014163915.1 Pseudoalteromonas sp. SR41-8 | reverse complement strand
CCTAGCACCTAGCACCTAGCACCTAGCACCTAGTTACCCCAAGGATTACTGGCATTTGAGCGTTGTTTACGCGTCCGTGCACGATCTTTGGCTTCTTTTTTCGCTTGAATACGTTTTGCGTCGCTAAAACTTAACTCACATGGTTCACCCGGTTTATGATCTTCAGGAATAACGCGGTCACGTGGTGGTAGTTCATATTGAACATCATCGGGTTTAGGTAGATTTTTTAATCTATAAAGATAAAAGTTTTCAACTTTATCTTGTGCCCACTGGGTTTTACGCAAAAATTTAACTGCAGATTTGATGTCAGGGTTGTTTTTAAAACAATTTAGCAGTAGATAAGCATGTAAAAGCTCCCACCCATATTGATCAACTAACTCTGATACAACTTGCTCAAGTTTAACGCCTTGTAGCGGGTTATTGCCGAATAAATCTTCATTACTCATGTTTTACACTCTTTTCTAAAATCTAATCCCAGAATTATAATTTTTATCACGATAATTTGATACAAGAATATCAAGTCAGTTTGCTTGTGTAATTTACATTTGTTTACTTTATCGGTAATATTAGCGCGCTTTAATAAGCATCGGCATGACGCCACAACATTGGATGATAGATTTAAGGAATAATATACATGGGTCTTTTTAATAAAATTAAAACACAAGCTACCACTATTGGTTCAAATATCAGCGAATCAACGTCTAAACTAAGCTCTGATATGAGCACCTCAATGAAAGAGAACTCAAAGTTATCGGCGATCCGCTCTGAGATCACTTCAATAGAAGGGCAGCTAAATATTGGTTATCAAGATATTGGTAAAAAATACGTCGAAAATTTACTAGAAAACCAAGGACAAAATATCGAAAGTGCTTTGCAAGAAGCATTAAACCGTGTTGAACCGTTACTTGAGAAAAAAATTGAGCTTGAAGATGAAGCTATTGAAATTGAGAAAAAGCTAAAAGATCAAATCATCATTCAAGAAAAAGCAATTTTTCAAAAAGAATACGATCAAGAAAAAGAGAAGCTTGAAAAAGCCGTTAAACTTGATGTGATCTCTGTAGCAGAAAAAGAACAGAAATTAGCTAAAGCACGATTAAAACTTGATAATTTCGACACTATTCGTAAAGTTAAAAAACAGTATGAAATGAGTTTAATTTCAAAAGACGAATTAAACGAAAAGCTTGCTGCTTTAGGCGTGTAATGACGAAGAAATTAAAGCTTCTTTTACAAGAAGCTTTAATAATACCAATTGAGTTAAATATTTAACCATTCTAGCGGGCTAAAAACTACGTCAGTAATTTTTCAAGTAGAACAACGGCATGTCAAAATTCCTGTCTTGTTATTACTGCATTTCTATGTCGCTATAAATACTTAGTAACTTAACACGATTGGTATAACTTATTTTTACTGTTGGCAATTTACTACTACACGGCCTCGGATATTTCCGGCCATCAGCTCATCAGCCGCGTTAATAACCTGCTCTAAATTAATTTCAGTCGATATTTTATCTAAGTAGCTCTGCTCAACAAGCTCACCTAGACGTTGCCATGCTTGGATGCGGTCGACCTTAGGACGCATTACACTGTCTATGCCGATTAATGAAATACCACGCAAAATAAACGGCGCAACGGATGCAGGAAAATCCATGCCTTGTGCTAAACCGCAAGCAGTAACTACACCGCCATACTTTAAAGAAGCACAAATATTAGCAAGGGTGTGACTGCCAACTGAGTCAATGGCTGCAGCAAAACGTTCTTTTGCTAATGGCTTACCTGGATTTGATAGCTCATTTCGGTCGATCACTTCAGAGGCGCCAAGTTGTTTTAAATGTTCGCTTTGATCTACACGACCTGTTGCTGCAACTACGGTAAAACCTAGTAGATTAAGTAAATAGACGGCAAAACTACCTACACCACCGTTTGCACCCGTTACTAAAATATCACCAGAGTCGGGAGTGATGCCTTGCTTTTCAAGCGCAATAATACTGAGCATCGCGGTGTAACCGGCAGTACCAATTTGCATGGCCTGTTTAGGTGTTAACGACGTTGGGAGTGGGATCAACCAATCGCCATTAACAGCGGCTTGTTGAGCCAGCCCCCCCCAGTATTTTTCGCCAACACCAAAGCCATTTAATAATACCAACTGATCAATAGCGAACTCGCTAGAATCACTGGCTGTTACTTTACCCACTAAATCAATACCCGGCACCATAGGAAATGAGCGCACCACGGGGCCTTTTCCTGTGATAGCTAAACCATCTTTATAATTTAGGGTGCTGTAAAGCACATCTAGTTTGACAGGGAGATTGGGTAATTCGCTATTATTTAGTGTTTGTACTGACGCGGTATACTTATCGTCAGTATTATTTATAACAATGGCTTTAAATTGATTATTCATCTGGACTCCATTTAGACCGATCGTCTTTTAATTGTTATGCAAAAAGAGCAATTACTTAAGCCGTTACCTAAGCAATGCACGTAAAAACATTTCAGTATATAAAATAAGTGGCTGAGTATTTTTAGTTAGCTTGGCACGCATTACAGCACCTTCCCAGCCAATCCAAAAAAATTCACTCATTTGTGTGGTATTCACGTTGGCTGCAATAACACGCTCCTGCTGAGCTTGTGCCAGGCAAACTTGCACATGTTGTTGCCAAATCTCGTAACTGGTTAATAGTTTATTTTTAAAGTCAGCGCTGAGGTGGTTTAGTTCCTGATTTAAATTACCGACTAGACAACCGCGACTAAAATCGTACTTTTGCATACCCCTTGCTGCACTTTGGGTGAAATTGATTAGTCGCTCTAAAGGAGGGATATCGCTTGCCCCTAGATAGCGAATAAGTTTAGCAACAAAGTAATCGTTATAAGCGTCTATAACAGCTAAGCCGTAGGCATCTTTATTATTAAAGTAGTGGTAAAAAGAACCTTTTGGAACACCTACTTTTTTTAAAATAGTATCAAGTCCTGTGGCACTGAAGCCAAACTCGGTAAGTGTTTCTACCCCCGTAGCAATAAGTAATGCTTTGGTGTCGGCATTACTGCGGGCAACTTTTGGTGGGCGACCACGTCGTGGTGGATTTTGACTGTTTTTTAGCATAAACACATATTAGACCGATCGTATTTATATATGCAAGGATTAATTATTAAACAATTTAAAAAAGTGTACGTGAAATGTGGGCTAATTAAGTGCGAATAAGCCGCAGTAAAGTGGTCTGAAATAAGTTCAAAAATTAAACTTCTTTACTATTAATGAGTTGAAATAAATTTGTCATAATTACATTTTTTATAGGAACTTCATCCATAAACCGCAGTCACAATTAGAGCAGGAAACTGCGTGTTAGTGATTAGATAGTCGTAATTTTTTGTACATATATGGGTCGCACAGAAGATGGTACGACCACTTTACTTTTTTATATGTTAATTCATTTTTGCATCAGCAGCTTAGTTAAAGTCAATTTATTTAATTGCTTTTGTGATTTGAATTTAACAGTTTTATTAACTATTCATTAAATGTAGATGTCACGAACACTACAAATATATAAATATAAAAGGTGAGGATTTACCTATGAAGAGACAGAAAAGAGATCGGTTAGAAAGAGCTCATTCTCAAGGCTTTAAAGCAGGCCTCGCGGGCCGTTCAAAAGACCTATGCCCTTATCAACAAGTAGACCCAAAATCAGAGTGGTTAGGCGGTTGGCGCGAAGCGATAGAAAATCGCAATATGTATAAAACCTAATTTTTAAGTATTGAATTAAAGCAAAAACGCCGCTGTTTATGAAACAGCGGCGTTTTTGTAGCTGGGTTTTAATAAAAAATTAAAACGCGCTAGTATCTTGGAATAAACCAACTTTTAAATCTTTTGCTTCGTAGATAACGCGGCCATCTACTTCAACAGTACCATCAGCCATCCCCATGAATAATTTACGTTTAATAACGCGCTTCATGGTCAAACGGTAGGTCACTTTTTTTGCTGTTGGTAAAATTTGCCCAGTAAATTTAACTTCACCTACACCTAGCGCACGGCCAAGACCAGGACCACCAGACCAACCAAGGAAAAAGCCAACCAGTTGCCACATTGCATCTAAACCAAGACAACCTGGCATGACTGGATCACCTTTAAAGTGACAAGCAAAAAACCAAAGATCAGGGTTAACATCAAGCTCAGCAACGATTTCACCTTTACCATGCTCTCCACCGTCATCAGTGATTGAGATGATACGATCCATCATTAACATGTTGTCACTTGGTAGACGACAATTGCCTTCTCCAAACATTTCACCTTGACCACATAGGATCAAATCTTCTTTTGTATAACTATTTTTAGGTTCCATAACACTTTTCATCGCTTAGAAATTGCCACGTACTTTAGCGTACACTTGTACGCTAAACAACTCGGAGCAGTTAAAAAAAATAATTTATTTGCACGAAATACCACCGCTTAGGTGAAGAACATGCTAATTACACGATTAAATCGCGCAATTACTAGCAAAAATCATTATAATTACCGTGATTTTTTAACCAGTATAAAGGAAGTTTATGATCCTTTTTGTTAACGCACTTACCGTAATTGATTTTTCTTACTTGTGTAATAAACGAGGCGCAGTTGGCGAGAGCTGGATTGTTGATTTAACCTTGCATGGCAAGTTAAATGAAGAGTCTATGGTGCTTGATTTTGGCTTAGTTAAAAAGCAAATCAAAGGCATTATCGACCAATGTATTGATCACAAGCTGGCCATTGGCAACCAAATTAACGGCCAAGTTGAAAACCATGGTGACTACACAACACTTGATTGTACTTTTGGTGATGATCACCACTTAGCAATGAGCGCGCCAAACCAAGCGTTTTGTTTAATTGATGCTGATGTTATTAATGAGCAGTCAGTTATTGAATTTTTAATTGCTACAATCATGCCGCAGTTACCAAGCAATATCGATAAAATCGAAATTGAGTTAAAGCCAGAGCATAGTAAGAGCTTTTATTATCACTATAGTCATGGCCTTAAAAAGCACGACGGTAATTGCCAGCGTATTATTCATGGTCACCGTTCGCAAATTGGTATTGCCCTTGATGGAATGGCAATGCCACGCTTACAAAAGCAATGGGCTGATAAATGGCAAGATATTTATTTAGCGACAGCAGAAGATCAAATTCAAGCGCCGCAGCTACAGCACATCAGCGCCAAAGAAAATGACCTCTGTTTTGCCTATACCGCCGCACAAGGCTATTTTGAAATGGCAATAAGTAAAGAACGGTGTGATATTTTACCCATTGATACTACGGTTGAATGTATTGCAGGTTACCTTGCTGAGCAAGTTAAAGCGCAGCATCCTGACAATGACGTAAAAGTCACAGCATACGAAGGTGTGGCCAAAGGGTCCATTTGTTATGCGTAAATTATTAGCCGTTTCGTTATTTGCTACTGTGAGCTTTTTTGCTGATGCAGTGGAGCTAAAAGGTCACTTAACCCAAGGCGGGTTAGTGACGGGTCAAATTGATGGGGTTAAGTCAGTTATTTTTAATGGCCAAGCATTAAAAACCACCGCACAAGGTGAGTTTGTATTTGGCTTTGGCCGTGATGCTGAATTAACCCATCAATTAGCCTGGGTTGATGCAGACGGTGTCAAACATCAGCAAGCGATTGAGATCACTAAACGTGATTATAAAATTGATAAAATTACTGGAGTGGCAAGTAAATATGTGTCACCGCCAAAAGCGGTAAGTGAACGTATCAGCCGCGAAGCTGTGGCAGTAAGAAATGCCCGAAAAGTTGACTCTGAGCTTAGGTATTTTTTAGATCCAGTTTACAAACCTGCACAAGGGCGTATTTCGGGTGTGTATGGTAGCCAACGCTATTTTAATGGTGAGCCTCGTCGGCCACATTTTGGTTTAGATATAGCCAACAAAACAGGCAGCCCTGTTTATGCGCCTGTCAGTGGTACCGTTGTTTTTGCTGATAACGACCTTTATTACTCTGGCGGAACTTTAATTTTAGATCATGGCCACAGTGTCACGTCTACCTACATACACTTAAGTAAGCTTGATGTAAAAGTAGGGGATACCATTAAACGCGGTGATAAAATAGCTGAAATTGGTGCGACTGGCCGTGTAACTGGCCCTCATCTGGATTGGCGTTTTAATTGGAAAGGCGAACGCCTTGATCCTGCACTTATGATGTTAGATAAATTAGCAAACCAAAAGTAGAGAACATGACAACTCAAGTAAACCGTGAAGAAATAATTGCTCAGCGTATTAAAGACTCAACGACTTCGGTCACAAAAACAGTATTTCCTGGGCGCACTAATCACCACAATACCTTGTTTGGTGGTGATGCATTGGCATGGATGGACGAAGTTGCATTTATTGCTGCAACGCGCTTTTGCCGTAAACCATTGGTAACCATTTCATCAGATAGAGTTGATTTTAAAGAAGCTATTCCAGCTGGAACCTTCGCTGAATTGATCTCAAAAGTTGTGCATGTAGGCAATACAAGTTTAAGAGTAGACGTTGAAATATTCTTAGAAACAATGCACAGGGATGATAAACACTCGGCAATTACTGGGAGTTTTACATTCGTTGCGGTCGATGACAATCACAGACCTACGCCGGTTGTATGCGATAAGATGATTTATGGTTTTTAAACCGAGTTGTTAAGTTAAGAAAGCACTTTTATGGTGCTTTCTTTGCTTTATAAAAAGAACACATCATACTATTTTGCACTGTTATATATCTTTAGCATCTGCGTTAAAACAATAATTTAGTAACCAAGTAGGGGGCTTAATCTATTCTCTACTTGGTTACTCACATTTAAGGTATTAAAGCACCATAGCGGCTATCCAGCCAAATATTAGCAATGGAATATTAAAGTGGATAAAAGTAGGCACAACTGAATCCCAGATATGATCATGCTGACCGTCAGCGTTTAAGCCGGAAGTTGGTCCTAAGGTTGAATCGGAAGCAGGGGAGCCAGCATCGCCTAAAGCACCTGCGGTTCCCACTAAAGCTGCGGTTGCCATCATTGAAAAGTTAAGCTCTAAGCACAGTGGCACAAACAAGGTTGCTATTATTGGCACTGTGGAAAATGAGCTGCCAATCCCCATGGTGATCATTAAACCAACTAATAAAATTAGTGCAGCTGCCAAAGGTTTGTTGCCATCAATAATCAATGCGGCGCTTTGTACTAAGCTAGTCACATCGCCTGTCGCTTTCATTACAGAGGCAAACCCTTGAGCTGAGATCATTATAAATCCAATCATTGCCATCATTGCTACGCCTTTACTAAATACGTCGCTATTTTGCTCCCACTTAACTACGCCAAACAAACTAAAAATCATCACCCCAACTAAGCCACCTAAAATCATTGAACCACTGACATTTTGTGCTGCTAAAGAGGCTAATACCGCTGTAATACCGACTAACAATACTTTTTTAGGTTGTTCTACAACCACATTAGTTGCGTGCTCTTGATGTTCATCATGCTGATAATCCCGATGTTTTCTATAACTGATAAACACCGCTACAATTAACCCAACTAACATGCCACAGGCAGGAATGATCATCGCCATAGGTACTTGGGTATTAATGATTTCTAAGCCATTTTCCACTAAGTTTTTATGTAAAATCGAGTATAAATAAATTCCACCAAAGCCATAGGGTAAAACCATATATGAGGTTGCTAGACCAAACGTTAAAATACAGGCAATAGCACGTCTGTCTAACCTTAGTTTATTAAATATAACCAGTAGCGGGGGGATTAAAATTGGTATAAAAGCTATATGAACTGGGACTAGGTTCTGCGATGAAATTGCACACACTAAAATTATCAGTAAAATAAAATAGCTTAAATTTGTTTCGCTATTACTACTATTGTTATTTACTTTAGCGAGTAGTTTTGCAGCTAAAATGCGCGTTAAGCCTGATTTTGAAATCGCAACAGCGAATGCGCCTAGCATTGCATAGCTTAGAGCGATCTCAGCTCCGCCAGAGAGGCCTGCGTTAAATGCGTTTAGGGTATCGTTTAAGCTAAGTCCGGCGGTTAAACCGGCGACTAAAGCACTTAAAGTCATAGCAACAATTACATTAACGCGGGCTAAAGTAAGGCCAAGCATTAAAATAACGCCAATCACGACTGCATTCATAGAGTTCTCTTAGTTGTTGTTTTAATTAATTTTACCAGATTTTTACTGTGTTTTTTACGATAAGCGCTAAATATTAGCTGGCGATAACGCACATCGGAGTATAATTGCGCAAATTGCATGATATATGTCCGCTTGTTAGGCAGCTGTTGAGCTGCATATGCTAAAAATTGCAGCGGCGTTTGATTTGACGGTGCAGAAATACCTTGCTTATTACACCAACGCACAACAGTAAGGTAGTCTTTTGCGAGTGAATGCGCTGGCGATTCTGGCTTTTTAGGCCAAGACAAATACACAAAGTAACAAATAAAGGCTAAACATACGGTTGCTATCACCATCAGTGAAATTTGCCAAAGCTGTTTATTACCGAATAATTCTTTTAGCAGGGAAGATTGCTTTTGCTGGTCAAAACCTAACACCCAATTTGTCCATTGATAATCAAGATTTTCAAGCTTAAGCCTTAACCAGTTAATACCAGCAATATTACTCAATCGTAATAAGCCAAAACTCAAGTTGCTTGTAAATTCGCTATTCAGCTGCAAGTGCTGTGATAAAGATCCGTTTAATCGTTCAGGTGAAACAACCGCAGTTGCATCAAAAATTTGCCAACCTTTATTTTTTATAAATACTTCAACCCATGCATGGGCATCATATTGATAGACGCTCATATAACTATTTTGTTGATTATACTCACCACCTAAGTACCCCGAAACAACGCGGGCAGGAATACCAACACTTCTAAACATAAATGCAGCTGTGCTGGCATAATGGCCACAAAAACCACGTTTATTAGCAAATAAAAACTGGTCAAGGGTGTTGTTACCGGTAATTGGATCCGGCGTTAAGGTATAGCTAAAGTTATTATTGGCAAAGTAGTCATACAGTGCTGAATAAAAAGCCTGATCATTGTTATTATGTTGTTCATATAGACGTTTAGCTAAAGACTGCGACTGTAAATTAGTCTCTTTAGCTAAACTAAGCTGCACGTTTTGATAGTGTGCAGAGCGAGAGAGTTCAGCCAAGCTAAAAGCATAACTCTGGGCTGTATAGCTAATACTATTAGCTAAAAAACGTTTCCGCAGTAGTAATCCATTGCTGGTTGTTTTTACATCTTGATGGGCCGAGTCGGTAAACTGTAAACCATAAAGCCAAGGCTTAGCGCCAGGCTCTGCAAAAATTTGATAACTATATAATGGTTCACCACGTTCAGCTGAGGTGATTTGGTCAATTACTTGTTGGCTTTTTAAAATATCCGATATTAACCAGCGTTTCCCATCAAACTCATCATGTATAATCGCTCGCCAGTAATAGGGGGCAGATGGCTTTTGCTGATCAAATTTAGCTCGAAATACTAACTCATCTGAATTAGACAGTTTGGCTATATCAAATGGATCAACACTTTCTGACAAACCGGTTTTAGCGAGTTTTGGCCCCGGTAATTGCCAAAATGCGGGAAGTTTCGGTAACAATAATAATAAAAATATCGCTAAAGGTAGTGCTAGCAACAAAAGTTTGCAGCTGTCTTTAGCTGCAATTTTTAAACTATGTTTAGATTCAATCAGCGCTAAAAGCGCAAAATTTAAAATATATAGCATGCTAATTACTAGCGTAACAAATAAGCTCTGAGAAAATAGATATACTGTTGAGAGACTAAAAAAACTTAACAAAATGATAGTTTGATAATGCTTTTTTGTATTGGCTTGCAGTAATTTAAATAAGCTAGAGAGGATCAGCATCGCAACAAATAAAGTCACCGTATCGCTAAAACCTACGTCATAAAACAAGATCAATAGACTCAAACCGGCCAAAGTATTTGCTAATATGGCATTGGGTTTATTTCTTTTCAATAAGGTAACGGCTAGATTCCAAATACACAAACTAGCTAATAATGTATTAAATAGAGGAGGTAACTCAGTAAAAATAAAACTCAGCACTAAAATATAAACAATAGATAACGACAAATTGATCGCGGTTAAATTATTAGTGACTTTCATTTTCATCCTTTGCAAAACGGCTTAGTGCTTCTAAACACTGTTTACAATGTTCTTTGGTATCACTGATCGCGTATAGTCCTGCTTCTAATTGCAGGCCATAACTAACGCCTTGTGAGTAAGCCTGAGTTACTAAATAGCTTAATTGTTGTAGGCGGGATTCGGTATTTCCTTGTAACTGATTAAAATCAAAAACAACACTTTGGGCTGAATAATTTACAAACTCTTTTACCATTAATTGCTGAGTTTTTGCGTAATGTTTCCATGATATTCGTTTCATATTCATACCAGGTTGATGAATATTTAAACCATCAAATTCATCACTACCATGGCTGTTTTTATGCAGGCCATCATCAGTGTTGTGGTTATTTTGCAAACTAGCTTCATGCAATGGTTTGAGTTGTTGCGGGTAGACAAATACCGTATGTGCTAATTGCATATAGCTCCATACCGATACTAATCCAAACGGGTACTTGCTGATTATTTTTAATCGGCGCAAGGGGTATTCACCACGTTCTTTTAATCCTAAATCTAAATTAACTATTTGCTTTTGACTGGTTATTTCATCAACGGTTGTGAGGGTTTTATTTTCATAAATAAACTGCAATGATTGACATTTTTTTTCGGTTTTTAGTTGCAGCTCTAATAATGCAGAGCAGGGAGCATAGCTAGCTATATGATTTTTATAATCAATTTTTAATCCTTTAAGATTGCTATAACCCATAAGTAGCGAAAATATCATTACTACAAGCATTAAATAAGCCATCGCTAAAATCAGATTATTCTGATAATTAATGCCTAATATAAAATTAAGCATAGTAACCACTAAAAAGCTCACGCCCAATTTTGATGGCAAAACATATATTGTGTTATGCGTTAAGGTAAGATGTTCGGTATTATGTTTATTTCTTAGTAATAGCTTGAAAATCTTAGCTTTAAACTGAAACCAAAAAGTAGGGCGCTTTCCTGTTTTATTGTTCATACCTTAAAGTGGCACATCAACAGTATTTATTAATTGTTTGATCTGTTGTGAGCTAACATCATGCTGCAGACCTAAACGATGTTCGGTAACACTAGCAAAAATAGTTTGCACATCATCAGGGGTAACAAAGTCACGACCATCAATAAACGCCCATGCTTTCGCGGCTTTGCCAACTGCAATACTGGCCCGTGGAGATAACGCATTAGCAAATTGGCTGTTATTTCGGGTAGCAGATACAAGCGCCAAAATATAATCAACAACCGGTTCACTTAACATAACAGCACTTACTTTATTTTGTATTTCAATTAATTGTTGTGTATCGATACGTACAGGTAAGTGTGCATAATCACGATTATGTTGGCCTAAAATGAGTTTACGTTCAGCTTCTTTAGGTGGAAAACCCAAACTAATACGCATAAAAAAACGGTCTAATTGAGATTCAGGTAAAGGATAAGTACCTGATTGATATAAAGGGTTTTGAGTTGCTATAACAAAAAATGGTGTTGGTAGGGCATGTTTATCACCATCCATAGTAACTTGATTTTCTTCCATTGCCTCTAATAAAGCGCTTTGTGTTTTTGGACCTGCGCGATTTATTTCGTCCGCTAAAACAACTTGACTGAAGATAGGCCCTTTATGAAAAGTAAATTTATGCTCATTGGCATTAAAAATACTTGAGCCCAGTATGTCTGAGGGTAATAAATCACTGGTAAATTGAACTCGTTGATATGATAAACATAATACCGCAGCAAGTGCATGCGATAAAGTGGTTTTACCCATACCTGGCAAATCTTCAATTAATAAATGACCTTGGCTAAATAAGCAGGTTAACGCGAGTTTTATTTGTTGCTGTTTGCCAAAAATAACCTGAGATAAATCATCAATGATCGCTTGTACGGTCTGTTGCATAGTAACCTTGTAGGTTGATAAATTACATTAAATAAGTTCGAGGCGTTTCATCACAGTATCAACTTTTTTAGCATTAAATGGCTTTGCAATAAAACCTTTAGCACCTAGTTCCCAAGTATTTTGAACATTTTCAAGGCTGTTATGGCCAGAGCACATGACAACATGTGTATGTGGGTAATTGTCATTTAAGTATTCAAGAATTTCTGTACCATCGGTATCGGGAAGTTCAATATCGAGAAAGATAACATTCGGGGATTTTTCATCAATCAACGTTTTAGCCGATTCAAAATCTCTGCTTTCAAGAATATCTTCAAAACCTAACTCAGTTAAGATCTGATTTAAGTAGTCACGTATATCTTGAACATCATCAATTATTAGGATTGGTTCTAACGGGCGCACAAATTCCATATTGTTTACTTCTTGTGATACAGCTTAAATTGTATTTTTAATACTATGCTAAGCGATAATGAAGCTCAAGAAAGATACTCGAATTAAACTGTATTATTGAAATAAATCATCACTAAGTCCGATACCGTCTAGTATTGGACTTAGTAGGTGGTTTTAGGTGTGTATTTGCAGAGGTTCGCATTAATATATTTAATAACCCATAATTTATATTATGTTAAATAGAGTGAGTTTTATAAGTAACAACCTAATTACCGTAATTAATAAACGCTATTTTCCCTACTTGCATGCAAATTTAGGTTAAATCAGTTACACCAATTTCAAACACCTAACTCACACATAACTAACTATTAATGGCTGGTTGTTTAACTTTGACTCTAAACGCACTTTAAAAGCTGTTTTATATTAGCTGACTTTGAGCACTGCTCATTTACACACAACTATAATGAGCTGCCGATGTTTAAACTTTACCGGCAGCTATGATGGTATTTAACCCTGGCCTAGCTCTGCCGTGATCATAAAATCTTGGTACGATATTTTTACTTGGTTGCCTATATAAGCAAACGTATTTGGTTTTTGAACAGCGTTCATTAGTTCGTGTACTTGCTCAATTGCCAGTTGGCCAGTTAAGAACTTTTCAACTTGAGTGCTGCTAACTGTAACAGCGCTACTATATATAGGTGCGTTTTTACGTGACATTCCGTTTAGTATATTCACAGGCAAGTGCCCTAGCGTTAATTGCTAGCTATCTATCTGGTATCGACTTTTTAAGCGCTAACTTTGCTGCTGTTACTTAAATTTCAACCATATTTACTTACTAATCATTTTTAACTTTACATAATTATATTTGTAAACCATGTTTATATTAGTTACTAATGTAAAGGAGTACGATATGAAACTTATTTCTATTATTGCTGTTACATCTATACTTTGTGGTTGCAGTACATACTTTAAAAAATCCTATATATCTATTGCCGATAAAAATGAACAAACTGTTGGTACGCTCTTTGTTTGGGAGCCAGATACCAGTGCTGCAGTTATCTTAAACGATCCAGATGGAACAATTAGAGCTTGCATGCAAACTGCATTAGCTATTAAAACAACCGATAGCAAAGGTGAAGCAACTATTTCAGAAGCTATTTTGAACTTGTCCAAAACTGCCGCAAGTGTCTCAACTAGTCAAGGCACTAGTTCTGAAAAAGCGCTTGCGCTGGCTGAGTTATCTGGTTCAATTAAGCAAACTGCAAATATTTTAACAACAACTACTGAACGAACTGCTTTTTTGAACATGGGATTATTTTATATTTGCCAACTATCTGCAAATAAATCAATATCTGAATCTACAACTCTACAATTAACATCTGAGCTTATTAAACAAACCGTTACAATGCACAATAAAGAATAAAAATTTTGAGTTTCAGCCAGTTAATATCATTTTTAAAAGTAATAAAATCATATTAACGGTAACCCCCTACTCCGGCCACTATTGGATTGTTTCTGCATTAACTAAATACCAATAGAATAACCTGCAGATGCGAGTTTGTCTGAAAATTTCATTTAAAAGTCTTTATGCTCATCATGAGTGATATAGCTCCAAACTAATGCCGTATTCAATATTCGTGATAGTTATTTACATAGAGTGACTAATAATGGTCTTTATTTCTTCAAATATCATTTTTTCAGAAGTCATGCTAAATTAATTCTATGCAAAATTTTTTGCTAAATAACATTATCGATAATATCGATGATGTTGACTTCGGTATTTTAGAAAAAGTAAAAAGAAAAGTTAGCAGTAAATAATGATAAAGGTTTACTACATGTAGCTATTGTATTCACATACATAAGAACACTCCGTGTTGTGGACAATTGTTAGTATGTACCTTAAAAAATATTCACTGGAACTTTATTTATGCATTTTGGCAGTTGAAATAGATGAAGTTAATAAAACTAGCTCAGAACTTCTCCAACTAATATTAGTGATTAGTAGCTAACACTTTGGTTGAAAAAGTTTTAGAGAAATTACTTTATAAAAAATTGCCTACAAGACGTGAACTTCTGATGTGCAAAAGTTACAACAATACTGACTCAAAAGCTTTTGACTGTCATGAGTGAGGTATTTGTTGATACTGTTGCAGATGGATCTTTGTCTATGGCGTAAAAAAGGATATTAATATGCTTAAAAATACATTTAAAATTGCAACTTTACTGTGTGCAACATTAACGATTTGTAATGTTGCAGCCCTTGCTCCTCAAGCAGATCGTGCAGTTATTCAATATATGAGTGCAGATATTTTACTACCAGATAATTCATTGCTTAATGTTGATATGAGCTTTGATTGTGGTAGTGACTTTTCTAAAACGGCGATGATTATAACCAGTGATGCAGGTGCGCATTTACTTGCTACTGCATTTGCAAGTATGTACGGCAACGCAGCAGGTGATCAGGTTTTGCATAGTTGGAACACTAAAGTAAATGAAGCTGACCCTCGAAAGCCTACATTTCTAGTTGTAACTCCTCCTGAAAATGCTCATGAGAATTGGTATAAAAGTACTATATCAAAAGGGGTTAAAAAAACGTTAAATTATCAAGCGGAATCATTAACATCTGAACGTTCTGATGATTTAAACGTAGAGTTACCAATTGTAAAGCCATATTGTGGTTCTAGAGATCACAGGCCAACATCGGCACAATAATGGTCACTAGGAAATGTGTAAGCCAATTTGATTGGTAATAATAATAAAATGGACACCATTATGAACAAGTTACTATTTTTAATCTTCTTTATGTTGAGTAGCACTTATTGTTTTGCATTTAACATGCAGCATTTGAATGCCGCTACCCAAGATAATAACAAGAATATTTATTTTTCTTCACATGATGGTGTCTATCGTTTCGATGGTAGTCATTACCTAAACCTTTCGAGTATCTCTATTTTACCTAAGCGTTGGACAAGTGATGTTATCTTTCAATCACCAGGTTATTTGTATATAGCCTATAAAGATAAAGAGGTGTGGCAATTTAATCTAAATACGCTTGAAGCCGTTAAACTTAGTGATATCGCAGCTAGAAAGCTGGCAGTAAATAATACATATTTATTTATGTTAGCTAGAGAGCAATTAACGTTACTTGATCTAGAAACATTTGAAGTTACTGAGCCGCTTGGTAAAAAAGATAAGATGTTTGATGTATCTGCCTCAGCCAACCATGGGTACATTATGGCAAATGACGGTGTCTACGTGATTAATAATAGGAGTGTACGATTAATTGATGACACACATGTTAGTGACGGAGAGCTAGTTGCTACACCTTACGGAGTGATTTATTTTTTAAATGATCATATGACATTATATTCATACTTGAATGACATAAAAATTTTTAATGACGACATTACAAGTGCAAGACATCTGCGCTTTTCACCTCCATATTTTTTGTATTATGTAGACCGTGGCTCTATAAACCAAGCTGAAATAACACAACTATCAGTGTTACAAAAAGGCATAAACTCCCATCCTCAAGCATATAAAGACTTGTTTGTTGATGATGAACAAAATTTATGGGCATTAGATGTTAATAGCTTTGAGGTCGTTTCATCTAAGGTCAGACTCGATCGTCTTTCAATTGCTTCGATTTACAATGTGATCGCAACAGTAAATGGTAAAACCTGGATAGGCTCTGATAACGGGCTTTATATTTACTCTGACGGTCACTATTCTGCTCTTAACAATTTGAATCAGCAAATCTCAAAACTTGGTTTTTCTGTCACTGCATTACAGCAAGAAGGTGACACGCTGTTCGTTACTACTAATTTAGGTGCATATGCTATTAACTTGACTACACAGCTTGTTACTCAGTTCTTTAAAGGTTATGTAATTAACTTAGCAGTTATTAATAAACAGATTTACTTATCCACAAATGATGAGGGAGTTCAAATATTTGATTTAGCCCTTTCGCAACTCGATTCAGGGTATATCAATAAATTTCTATCGCATAAGACTGCTTGGGCAACTAAAAACCTTGGAGGTATACTCTATATTGCTAATGAAAAGGGGTTGATATCTTTTAATCAACGGGGTGATGCCTCGATTGAACTTGAAAAATATGCACCTATCGCAGATATTCAATTGTTAGGTAATACACTTTATGCTGCAACTTACGGCAGCGGTTTATTTAGAAAAATTAACGGTCAGTGGGAATCTATTGTAAGCCCGCTATATATTAATGAGCTACATTCATTGAGCCAAGAGCTCTATTTATCTACTAACCATGGTATTCACAAGTTTAGTATGGATGATGCTTACACTAATCTTTTAGAAGGTACAGGAGATCATTCTTTTACACCAAATGGAATATTAAGTATTAGTGATAAAATTGTTGCGGTTAGCAACCAAGGCGTAATAAGAGTTGAAAGAAAAAAGCAAGAAACTATACCAAATAGTCGTATTAGTTATATAAGAACAAACACTAAAACGTACTTAAATCCAGAAACGTTAAAAGTGAATAACTCTGGCTGGCTTGATATAGCTTTGACTAATTATAGCTACACGCTTAGCGATCACATTAATTATCAATACCGCTTAAATATGAGTGAATGGCATGATATCCCTACCCCATTAATACAATTAAATAAGCTAAACCCTGATAATTACACATTAGAATATAGAAGCAAAGTTAATGGAGGTATGTGGAGTAAGCCACAGTCTTTCAATTTTTTTGTAAGTGGGCCTTGGTATAGCTCAAATAGTGCTTTGTGGTTTTATGCTTTAATACTAATTAGCTTATTTTTAGGTGTTGCTAGCTTTGTATTCTTTTGGTTGCAGAGTTTTCACCGTGTTTTTAAGTCACATCAAAAGCAATTACAGCGTGAAGGGCTAAGTGTTGCTGCTATAAACTTAGCAAACGGCATAGATTTATGTGGCGGAGATCAAATAATGGTATGTAAAGGCCTTGATAAACTTAAAAAAGCACATGAAATTTTAAGCCCTATTGCTAATAGCCATGCAAGCCTTGGGCAGAACGACTTGGCTACAGCGATTGATATGCTACATATTAAATGTTTATCAAGGGATGGTATTGAGTCGGAATTCAATATCACGCTTGGTAATGAAGTTCTTACTAAACAATTACAGTGTGATATTTATGCGGTGTTATACCATGCTGTTGAGAATATATTTAAACATGCAAGTGCAACTAAAATAACAGTTCACTTAAATAAGATCGGTAACAAGTTAATATTGCAGGTACTAGATAACGGTAAAGGCCTATCAATGTTTACCCGCTCTATAAATTTTGGCCTAGGTTATTACGTGATGAATAGTATTGCAAAAGAATATAAACTGCCTATCAAGCGAAGCTCTAGCAGCAAAGGGACTAAGGTAGTAGCCCAATTTCCAGTGATCTTACAACCAAAAAAAATTCAAAAAAGTGAGTTACATACAAGCAAATATCAGCCAAATTAATGGCTGAACATATGGCAGCTGTTGCTGCTCAGCGGTTATACACTTCAACGTGCACTATCAAGCGCTGATCTGATTAATGCAGCGCCGCAGTAAATGGGATGTTTTTACATATTTCAGCTTCAGCGATAAGAATTTCTTCTAATCGCGAATCGACCTCATTTTTATCAAAATATTCATAAGCTAGCTCGACAAATAAGTTTTTATGTTTTTCTTCTGATTTAGCTATTGCCACATAAAAATCTTTTTCTTTGCCGATTGGTAATGCTTGTGCAACTAAAGAGAAACGCTCGTGCCCCCTCGCCTCAATTACGGCACCTACTAATAATCTATCCATTAAAAACTCGTCGCGGCCATTTCTAAAAATCGCGCGAATTTTTTTTACGTACGGATCTTTTTGGTCGTTACCTAAGTTAACATCACGATCAAGCAATAGCTTTAATACTTGTTTAAAGTGGATCATTTCTTCCAGTGCTAAATCGGTCATTGCTTTTACAAGCTTGCGGCGATCTGGATAATGCGACAACATCGACATAGCCATACCGGACGCTTTTTTTTCTGCAGCGGCATGATCTTGTAAAAAGGTGTCAAAGTCTGCCATCACAGCTTCGGTCCATGCAAATGGAGTGTGGTATTTTAATTCGAACATAAATATTTTACCTAAAAACTAATGGCGAGATTTTAACGCAATTGAACTACAAAATCTTGTTACAGCAATAATTTTTAATTACCTTGAGTAGTTACTTCTTATCAAGATGTTGGGTATAGATATTTATCGATTTTACCATTTGCTGTTGATGCAACTTTTAGTGGATGTTTTATTGCATTCCAAGCTGTTACCTTGCCGCCAATATTCATTTTTTCAAACTTTGTCAGTTCAGTTTGTAATTGCAAAAAATCACAAAGCTGATTAATACTGTTTGGATGGGCTATATCTATTGATAAAAAGTCAGCTGCTCGCTTAGCAAAATAGTTATGTGCAGCACTTTTGTGTTGCTCATAGCATTGTTGTAAATAGGCATCATTGTGTAACTCATTAATAGAAAAACTACCAAAGGTATGCAGATAACAACGCTTAATATGTGGGTTAAAACCCCCATCCTCTCGCATTAAGTTGGTGTGCATTCTCAGTAATAATTGGCGAATTGAAGGCAGCCACTTTTCTGCTTCCCGCTCTAAATAGATAAATTTAGCACCTGGATAAAGTGAATCTAAATATTCGTAATCATTAAAAATTGGTGTGTCAGCAATCACTTGCGCTTGGTTAAAACATTGCTTGGTATAGGCTGTATGGGCACAACTAAAACCAAGTTGTAAAAATGCATGGCATACACTGGTTGTGCCCGTACGAGGTAGGCCAATTATAAAGATTTTAGTTATTGGATTCATAATGACTTGTGGAACTGAATGCTTTTTTCTGGAGTAAACCATAATGCACTGTTGTTAATAGGAGTTAAGTGAGGAAGATGTGTATTTTCTAATTTTATAATCATTTTTTCTTGTAATTTTGCGCTTGCAATAATTTCAGCGAAGTGGCGATTAAATAATTTATCAAACTCACCATTTTGATGTGCTTTTTCTAGACCAATTTTAATTGCATTATGTAAATCATCGCGCTGCGAGTTAACAAAAAAGTAGATCGCTGCTGGATAATTAAAAACGACATTAGGCACCGTAGTAATGTGATCGCTTGCATCAAGCTGCTTTAATTCCCAATCAACTTCTAAAATTGAGCGAGGAAATGCATCCCCACGTCCTTTAACAAGCATATTAAATAAGGAGTCATAACTTGTTGATGTTGAAACTTGAAAACCGTTATCGCTTAGAATTACCGTGTCTGGCCAGTCATGTCCTTGAATAAAATAAAGCTTTTTAAGTTCAGATGGCATTTTTACGGCTGTAAATAATGAAAGTTTGTCTTCAGTAGTAAGTAGTAAACGCCAACCATATAAACCTTTATAAATTGGAATTCTAATAGGCTTAAACAACTGCTCTCTTTCTATACTTGTCATTGACCATACTACATTAACCAGCTCACCGTGTTCTAGCTCTTTTAAAGAACGGCTTTGTACCATTTTTATCGATGATTGTAAGGTATACGCTTGGCCACTATATTTTAGTGCAAGTTTGAGTAACTCTAGCGGATACCAATTATCTAGTTCGTATTCACGCTCTGGCTTAGGATAAATAACATTCAGTGTTTGACGCGGATCATTATGATCAACAGCTGCACTAACAGGGTTTACTATCAATGATGTAGAAAGTGCAAGCCATGTACAAAACATTTAGAAAAAACGACCGAGCAGTAACGCAATTGCACTTAACGCGAGGGTTGCAAAGGTTGATAGCATGCCTATAACTCTAAGTTTTAAGGTATTATCATTAATCGCAATGCTGTGGCATACGCGACCAAATACTAATAAAGTCCCTAAAAGATGGCAATAATGACTGCTTAAACCTTGGTACTCTGCTAAAAAAATAAGGATCAGCGCGAAAGGTACGTATTCAATAAAATTACCATGAGCTCGCGTTGCTCTCAGTAGTTGTTGGTTATCGTTAGTACCTAATGATATTTGATTTGCTTTTCGCACTTTTACAACATTTATACTTAAATAAATATACATAAAAGCTAATATGGCTGCGTAGAAAGATATGATCACAATAAACCTAATTTTTATCTAATAGTTTATAAGAACTTGTGTATTGCCAAGTCCCCCTAATAATTCGTATTACTATACAACTATTGTTATTTAAATAACAAATGATAATCAACCTCAGAAAACAACATCACTTATTTTAACCTTTGTATGGTCTTGCTACTGAGATTAATAGAATGACCTTATACAATGCCCTCTCAATGACGTCTATTATTTAGACGATTTCGTCGCATATCAAGCAATAAGCTAATATTGTAGTCAAGACGCTCAATGCGGTCCGTAAAATTAAAGTTACAACATCTTGCTGCTTGCTATTAGGAGTCCATATACTAAGTAAGTTTTAAGCCTCCAGCTAATAAAACATGCATATATTGGAAACGTTATTATTAATAATTAGACGTAAAACAAAGTTTGTTGTTAAGCTTACTGCATAAATTAGCTGTTGTTGGTACAACAACTAAGTCATCTTAGGGTTTCATATATGTTCACTCCGCGAAAAATTGCCGATAATTACCGAGAATTAGTCAGTAGTATCGGTTTCTATCCATCGTTATTATCAGTGATATTTTTATTGTTTGCTGTACTTGTAACAACTACAGAGTATACGTCTTTTGTTATGGAGCTTAAATCGCTGCTTGAGGTACTATTGGTTGATAGCGAAGAAAATGCACGAACGATTCTAAGTACATTAACGGGTAGTATTATTTCGCTAACTGTTTTTAGTTTTTCTATGGTTATGGTGGTACTTAATAGTGCCAGCGCAAGTCTATCACCAAGAGTATTACCGGGGCTTATAACGCGTAAATCACATCAACTTGTTTTGGGCTTTTATCTCGGCAGTATTATTTTTTCAATCGTTATGCTGATCAACATCCGGACTATGGATAATGGTGAAATAGGAATTCCTTCATTGGGCATACTTTTTTCACTTGTTTTTGGCCTGATATCGTTAGGCTTTTTTGTATTTTTCATCCATTCAATTTCAAGGGCTATTCAAGTCGATAACGTATTAAACGACTTATATAAGAATACTAAAAATGAATTGAAATCGATTATTAGCATGCAAAAAGATAACCCTATCGATGTATTTCCTAACTTTGACGATTGGTCTAGTATTTCAAGTAAAACTGAAGGTTACTTTAAAGGCGTCAATAGCGATAAACTATGTGCCCTTTGCCAACAACATGATATAAAAATTTATGTTGTAGTTAAGCAGGGTTTTTTTACTGTTGAAGGCTATCCGTTTTTAAAATGTAATCATGATTTATCTGATAACGAGCAACTCCTTGAAGATTTACTTAATTGCTTTATTTTTTATATCGAAGAATATGTAAGTGACAATTATCGATTTGGAATGACACAGATCTCAGAGATTGCAGTGAAAGCGATGAGCCCGGGTATTAACGATCCAGGTACTGCGGTAAAGGCGATCGATATGCTCAGTATTTTACTCATTGATCGATTAAGCATTTATAACGTTAATTACTCTTTAAAACATAGTGATGATAAACAGCCACTGTTATATTTCCATGAAACATCATTTGATGAATTATTGCATGATAACTTCACGCCAATCCGCAACTATGCAAAAAGTGATGGTTATGTGATGAATAATGTACTCGAAGCGTTCAAAAACATTTTGTTCAGAACCCACCAGAACAGTAAAGCAGCGCAGAGTCTATTTACTTATTTAGATGCTATTATCGATGATGTAAATGAGAATATTAGTAATCAGTATGATCGCGACCAAATAATTAATATGCTTAATGCTATCGCGAGAATCTCCCCTGAAATGGGAGATAAATTGGTGGCGAAATTTCGCCACCAATGAGTTGGCTGTTAATTTTTAATTAGATAAATAGCGTAACTGTCTGCCGAAATTGTGATTTCGCCGGCATGATAGGCATCAGGGACGAAACTGCCAGAATTACTGTCTGACAACATGGTTTTTTCAGCACGCATATAAGGTTGAGCTGATACGTTCATAGGGGCATTTGAAGCACTATACAAACCTTTGAGTTCTACGTCATAATCAGCAGCAAATTCTTTTGCCGCTGATTTAGCATCTGCAATTGCCATTTTTTGCACTTTCTTTTGCAATGACTCAAAACGACTCGATGTGAACTCAGTTTGGTTTATTTCATTAATGCCTGCGTTCACTAAACTTTGCAGCAGTAATGGATATTTTGTTACATCCGTCAGTGTGAGTGAAAGTGTGCGACTAACCCGGTAACCAATAAAGTCTTGCTTACCTGTTTCACGGTTGTATTGATTTTCTCGGTTAATTGAGATTTGTGAACCATAAATACTTTTTTCATCAATCCCCTGCTGCTTTGCTAATTTAATCGCTTTAGCCATAGTTTGATCAGCTTTTTGTTTAGCGCTCATCAAGTCCTTATCAACTTCAACAATTGCAACTCCTAACTTTACATTATCGGCAATAGTGGAGATTTGCGCTTGGCCTTGAATGTAAATGTGTGGGGCATCTGGTGTACTGGCTGCAAATACATTGAAACTTAGAGTCGCGGCTAACAATGGTAAATAACGCATACATATCCTTAATAGTTTTAATAACGTTATTAGATACCGTACGCGGTTAATTTAAAATGAACAAGCATAAAAAAACAGGCCGAAGCCTGTTTCTAGATAATTTACTAGTTAATCAGCAGTGATCACTTAGATACTACAACGTTTGTAATTACGGTATTTTGGTAACCAGTAATTTCTGTCAATTGCCGCCCATAACATATCATCGCTGATCTCAAGTGCAGCCCCCTCTTCGATGGCTTTTTTAGCCACACCAAAAGCAATGCGTTTACTCAGTGTTTCAATTTCTGTTAGTGCAGGTAATAAACTCCCTTTACCGGTATTAGCTCGAGGTGATGATTCTGCTAATATTTCACTCGACACCATGAGCATTGCATCAGTAATACGGGTGGCCTTCGCCGCAATGACACCTAAACCAATACCAGGGAAAATATAGCTGTTATTACATTGTGGGATTACAAATGTTTCACCGTCATAAACAACCGGTGCAAATGGGCTGCCAGTTGCAACAATCGCTTTGCCTTGTGTCCAATTGATCACATCTTCCGGCAGTGCTTCAACTTGCTTAGATGGATTACTTAACGGGAAAATAACGGGCTGTTCGCATCCATTATGCATGGCGCGAATAACTTGCTCAGTAAATAAACCAGGTTGCCCTGATACACCAATGAGAATATCAGGAGCTGTGCAGTGCATCACATCTAGCAATGATGCGTATTCACCGCTGTATGTCCAATTAGCTAATTTATCTGTAGGTTGGGCAAGTGCTTGCTGGAAGTCGCGCAGCCCTTCCATGCCTTGTGTTAACAAACCAAAACGATCAACCATGAAAACTTGGCTGCGGGCTTGCTCGTCAGAAATACCTTCCGACACCATTTGTGTAATGATTTGCTCGGCAATACCACAGCCTGCGGAGCCTGCACCTACGAACACTACCTTTTGTTCTGATAATTGTGCATTCTTCACACGACATGCAGCAAGTAACGAACCAACTGTAACCGCCGCTGTGCCTTGAATATCATCATTAAAACTACAAATTTCATCACGGTAGCGTTTTAATAAAGGCATTGCATTAGGTTGTGCAAAGTCTTCAAATTGTAATAACACATTTGGCCAACGACGCTTAACGGCTTTAATAAATAGATCTAAAAATTCATCGTATTCATCTTGTGCAATACGTTTATGGCGAGCGCCCATATACATAGGATCGTTTAATAACTTTTCGTTATTCGTTCCTACATCAAGCATAACCGGTAGCGTATAGGCTGGGCTTATGCCACCACAGGCGGTATAAAGTGATAGCTTACCAATTGGAATGCCCATGCCACCAATACCTTGGTCGCCTAAACCAAGAATACGTTCACCATCAGTAACAACGATAACCTTTACTTTGCCTTTGGTCGCATTACGTAAAATATCATCGATTTGATAACGGTCTTCATAAGAGATAAATAAACCGCGCGCGCTGCGATAAATATCTGAGAATTTTTCACAGGCATCACCCACGGTTGGGGTGTAAATAATAGGCAACATTTCTTCAAGATGGTCACGCACTAAACGATAGTAAAGTGTTTCGTTGTTATCTTGGATGGCGCGTAAATAAATGTGTTTATTTAGGTTGTCTTTAAAACTTGAATATTGTTGATAACAACGTTCAACCTGCTCTTCAATCGTTTCATAGCGAGGAGGCAGTAATCCCGCAAGGTTGAAACTTTCACGCTCTTTTTGAGTAAATGCACTGCCTTTATTTAAGAGTGGCGTTTCGATCAGACCTGGGCCTGAGTGATGAATATAAAGATAATTTGGGTCAGTATTTGTAGTCATAAGTCCAAGCTTAACGAAGTCTTTAAGTTACGATCTGTCATTATTACTGTTGAATATTAAAAAGCAATGATATTCAATCTTGTCAGACCATTAGGAGAAAATAAGACGTGTGCGCTTAACACACACGTAAAAGTAGATTGTACATTAAATCACGATGTCAATTAAGGCTTATTCACTGGCATTTCGTGCTCTTTAAGAACAATACTTTGCTCACTTAAAGCGATCCCTTCGCGGCGAGGATCTGCGGCACCAAATAAAGTGCCATTGACGACTTCAACCGCATGCAAGCCAGAGTTTAAATCGACGACTTTTACTGTATGACCACGTTTTTGTAAATCAGGAATAATCGCCTCTATAGCGGTGCCTTTTTCAACACTTGTATAATTATTACGATTAGTAATTCTTGGTAAGTCAATGGCTTGTTGAGCAGTTAGTTGCCAATCTAATACGCCAATAACTACTTGCGCGACATAGTCGATAATTCGGCTACCGCCAGGTGAGCCGACCACTAAGCGTAAACTGCCATCGTTATTAAACACCATCACCGGTGACATTGAGCTGCGCGGGCGTTTACCTGCTTCAACGCGGTTGGCTAATAATTTGCCGTTTTTGCGCGGCGACAAGGCAAAGTCGGTTAATTGGTTGTTTAATATATAACCGTTCACCATAACCGTTGAACCAAACGCCATTTCTATTGAGCTGGTCATTGATACCGCGTTCCCTTCACTGTCAACAATAGATACATGAGTAGTAGATGGCAATTCATACGCATCATCTTGTGCGTAACTCAGTAATGGACGAGGTTGCCCTGCATAGGCTTTTTCGTCTCGCTCACTTATTAATTTTGTCCGTTGCTCGATATAGCGTTTATCGAGTAGCTCATTAGTAGGAATATCTGCAAAATCGGGGTCGCCCATATACACATTACGATCCGCAAAAGCGAGTCGCGATGCTTGGCTAAAATAATGCAGGGCTTGTGCAGAATTAGCTTTAAATTGACCCATGTTCTTATCTTCAAGCAAAGCGAGAATTTGTAACACCGCGACTCCGCCACTGCTCGGTGGTGCCATGGAACATACTTTATAACTGTGGTACGGGGTGCAAACTGCGTCACGTTGTTTACTTTGATAATTAGCTAAATCGGTTAATGCTAAAGTACCTGGTGCCACAATAGAATGAGTGACCGCAGCAACCATTTGCTTAGCGTTATCGCCTTTATAAAAAGCATCAATGCCTTTACTGGCGATTTTTTTGTAAACTTCAGCAAGTGGTTGGTTCGTTTTAACAGTGCCAACAGCAAGCGGTTTACCATCTGGAAAAAAATAATCACGGATCACTGGAAGTGTTGTCACCCCAGGGTTTATTTGTTTGGCTAACAAAGCATGTAAACGCGGTGATACTACAAATCCTTGTTCAGCAAGTTCTATGGCCGGTTTAAACAGTTCCGCCCATGCAAGTTTGCCATATTGTTGATGCGCTTTAGCAAAGGCATGCAATAAACCAGGTACACCCACTGAACGGCCGCCAACCACTGCTTCAATCCAAGGTGCCGCGTTACCTTTTTCATCTAAAAACAATGTTTCGTCAGCATTACTTGGAGCTGTTTCGCGGCCATCAAAGCTGGTTAGCTTATTATGACCTTTGTCAAAATGCAGCATAAAAGTCCCACCACCAATTCCTGATGATTGCGGCTCGACCAAGGTCAAGACTAATTGCGTTGCAATGGCAGCATCGACTGCACTGCCGCCCTTAGCGAGTATGGTTTGTCCTGCTTTAGCAGCATAGGGGTTTGCCGCAGCAACCATATACTGCTGACCAGTTACATGTTGCTTAAGTTGATGGCCTGTAGCGGCTTCTGGCTCGCGTACTTCTCGTGGTGTTTGAGTGGCTAAAACAGGTAAAGTGAGAAGAGTTAAACTAAAGACGACGCTGGTTTTAAAAGGTAAAAACATAAAAAGACCTTAATTGCATTGAGATGTTTGGCATCTTAAAGTTAAACGGGCACAATATGCAAAATTTTGCTGTAAAAATAAGAATAAAATGGTCAATTTACCACTTCAACCCCGATATATTTTACCCCCGCTGTGTTTAATGGCATTAAGCGCCCTATTTGCAGCGTTTAATTTAAATGATGTTTTAGAGTTTAATCGCCAGCTCATTGACCAAGGCCAAGTATGGCGTTTGATCACGAGCCAATATGTGCATGCTAACTGGGCGCACTTAGCATTAAATTGTGCCGGTATCGTACTGATATGGGCGTTACATGCTGAGCATACAAAACCGACGCAATATGCATTGCACACCTTATTTTTGGCTGCTTGGTGCGGTATTGGGGTTTACTTTTTTTGTCCTGACATTCACATTTACACCGGATTGAGTGCACTACTGCATGGTGTAATTGTGTGGGGGGCAATCAAAGATATTGAAGTTGGCATGAAAAGCGGCGGTTTATTGTTTATCGGTATTTGGCTTAAAATTGCTTATGAACAATTTCATGGCCCCAGTGCTGAAGTGAGTAAATTAATTGCCTCTCGGGTTGCTGTTGATGCTCACTTAATAGGTGCAATTGGCGGAATAGTACTCGCAACGCCATTGCTGATAAATTATATAAAAAAACGCCAAGCATAAGCTTGGCGTTGTCTAAAAATTTAGTGCTTATAAACTTTCTTTAAATAGTTTATGAATACGACGGTATTCATCTAACCAACTAGAAGGCTGTACAAAACCATGTGGTTCGACTGGAAATATAGCCGTTTCAAAGTTTTCTTTTTCAAGCTCAATTAAACGCTGTACTAAGCGTACTGAGTCTTGGAAAAACACATTATTATCAACCATAGGGGCGTTGATCAATAAGCGGTTTTTAAGTCCCTGCGCATAATATATAGGCGAACTTTTTTCATACGCAATTGGATCAACATCTGGGTGATTTAAAATGTTTGATGTGTATGGACCATTATAGTGTGCCCAATCGGTAACTGGACGAAGCGCAGCCCCGGCTTGAAATAAATCAGGCTGAGTAAATAACGCCATAAAGGTCATAAAGCCACCATAAGAGCCGCCATATGTACCCACAGCACCGGTATCAACATTGGCATTTTCAGCCATCCATTTAACACCATCGGCTAAATCTTCAATTTCTGGGGTACCCATTTGACGGTAAATCGCCGTACGCCAATCACGTCCATAACCTTTTGATGCGCGATAATCCATGTCCATCACTACATAACCTTCAGAGGCTAGTAATGAATGAAACATAAATTCGCGGAAGTAACCTGACCAACCCATGTGTGAGTTTTGTAGATAACCTGCACCATGGTTAAAAATGATCGCTTTGCGGTTTTTGCCGCTCTCACCTTCTACATAGTCTGCTGGGTAATATACTTTAGCGTATACCGGTTGTTCAGTATGACTTGACGGTACCGCAACAATTTTAGGCGCAATTAATTGTTTTGCTAAAAATTCACTCGATACTGTATGAGTTAGCTGCGTTGCAGTTGTATTCGCTTTTGCATCAGCAACATATAACTCTGGTGGAGCCATGATTTTGGAATGTGTTAACAATAATTTGCTTTGATCAGGGCTTAATTTATAGTCGGTCATACCGTCTAAGTTGGTTACTTGCTCTGATTTTGCCGTTTGTGGATCAACGCGGTAGATTTCATATAGACCAGGATGCTCAACATTGGCTTTGTAATAAATTGCACTGTCGTCATCTGTTAGTGTGAGGTTCGATACGACAAACTGACCTTTGGTAAGTTGTGTTGCTTTACCATTGAGTGATTTTTTATATAGGTGGCTATAGCCAGTTTCTTCAGATAAATAATACAAGGTATCTGAATTATTTAACCAGCCAAAATCGTTATAAGCATAGTTAACCCATGCATCATCGTGTAAACGGTGTTGTGAAACAAGTTTGGAATTTTCAGCATCGACAGTAGCTAACCAACGGTCTTTGTTATCCCATGCTTCAAGCATAATCGCGACTTGCGTGCCGGCTTTGTTCCAGACGATAGCACTTTGATCCCATCCCCAATCCATCATTAGGTTGATAGCACGAAGTTCTTTTTTAGATTCATATGTTTTGCCGTCACGGGCATAGTTTTCTTTTTTAACTGCCGCTAATACATCTTCATCAAAACCAGGTAAGGTATCAAATGCGAGTGCTGTTTGCGTTTGCTCAGTTAAATCTATGTAGATAACTTGCGAGGTTTGTGGTTTTTCATCAGCAACACGACGACGTACTTTTTCAGCTTTTACCCGTGCATCATCAGCAATATAGTTTGGCATGATGTCGGCTTCATCTCGCCAAGGTTTGGCCTCAGTGACAACAGCAATTAATGCTTTACCATTTGGTGATAACTGCACATCGGCTAACTCATTGCCTTTACCTAAGTAAAACTGAGCATCGGCAATTGAACTATTTTGCTGGTTGAGTTGCTCTTTGCGCGCTTGTTTATCTTTTTTATTTTTATGAGTCAGCGCAATGTAATCAATCAGTTTATGCTGTTCTTTAGCGATGTAAGTTTCAGGCTCTGTAACTCCTTTTGGTGCATCGCTCAAATGAAGATTTACAAGCTCAGCTTGCAGTCCTGTTGCCAAATCTACTTTATAAAAAGTGTTTCCTTGACGATAAGCTAAATTACCATCAGTTAAAAATTGTGGTTTAGATTGTTTAGCACTGTCGTGAGTAATTTGTGTAATTGCACCTGTATTGATGTTCTTTACAAATATATTACCTTCAAATACATAGGCTTGCTGTGTACGATCCACTGAATAAACAGCATCACCAGCCCCTAATGTATGCAACTTATTTAACGCTACTTGGCTTGCCGCTTGGCTATCAACAGCTTGTGTAAATAAGTCTCGAAGCTCATTACCTTGTTGTTTTTGCGCATAGACAACTGTTTTTGAATCAGCAGCCCAAAACGCACGCTCTGCTTGGCGGCCTAACCAATCAGGATGAGCCATTGCTTGCTCAAGTGTGATTGCGCTGCTACCTGTATCTGCAGGTGTTACAACAACGCTGGCAACAGTTGATTGTGGTTGCTCTTTAGGGGTAGATGCGGTTGATTGACAACCTGACAACATAACGCTGGATGTTACGGCAAGTGCAATTAAGGTTTTTTGAGTAGAAGATTTAAAAATCATAGGGCTTCTGTAAGGTTATTGTAATTCCCCTAATTTAAGCAGAAGCGCCTATGTAATAGCAATTATTTCAGACAAACAGCCAAACTTTGCTGTTTAATAACCAAGTTACTTTATAGAAATATCTAACCACACCATGCGATGATCTGACGATGCATTACGATCTTTAATTAACCGGTATAACTCGCTACTTTTAGTTGGCCAAAATACCCCACCGTCATGGACTTCAATGCCATAAGTTGAAGGCAAAACATAATCTGCACGAGCTTGCCAGTAAGCTGTGTAAGCCGCAGCATATTTTTCACTGTAAGTGGTTTTAGCGCCCTTACTAGTTGGTGTAAATTGACTATTTATTAATGAGTTTTTTAAAAGTTGATCCGTTGTATCTGGGCGTTTTTTATCTCCTTCAGGAGCCGCATTTAAATCTCCGACTATAATAAACCGTGATTTTTCAGCTAACCCGCCTTTGACACCATGATCGTCATAGAGGTAATCTGCGCTGGCGATATAATCTTTAATCAAACGTACTTCATCATGATTACGTAAGCCGTTTCTATCTTCAGCACCATCAAATACAGGAGGCGTTGGGTGCGATGCAATAACGTGCAGCGTTTTACCTTTTACAGTAACCGGAATATCCCAAAACGATTTTGAGCTGAGCCTCAAAGCTTGCCATTCTTCGTTGTTATACCAATTTTCACCTGTAGTTGGATCAATTGGCATTTTAGCATTTGGCATATCTTTGTATTTAAAGGTTTGTAAGGTACGAATTTTATCAAAATCAATTGGGTAGCGAGATAAGACGGCCATACCATAATGGCCTTCAAAAAAGCCAAAACCAAATGCATCCCCTTTAATACCAGTTGCTTGGCCGTCATTATCTAGATCAAATGGCGTTTTCAAACCTGTGTTTACTGGGCCAACATAGCTGTACGGATAATCTATAGCGGGCTGTTTATTTTGGCTTTTAGCAAGGTAGTGCGTTTTAAAATAATCAATGCCTTGCGCTTTGCTGACATAATCAAATTCATTTAATAATAAAATGTCAGGGCGAATACGTTGAATGATCTCGGCAATATTTTTGATTTGTGGATGATTTGTTTGTAACGCATTTACCAGGCCATTAGGATCAACGTCCTTATCATTTTCAGCATAATTTGTTGCATCCATGCTCACATTAAACGTGGCTACACGTAAAGATGATGCGGCCAATGCTGAGTTAGAAAAACCACTGATTAATAGGCACGCTAATGTGGCGATAGAAAACTGCTTCTTCATACGATATATCCATCTAAAATTAATAACAAAATGACACTACTTACGACTATCCATAAAATAATTGCCATTATAAAGGGCTTTAGTCCTGCTTGTTTTAATACAGCCAGTGATAAGCCACTGCCAATTAAGAATAAAGTCATTACCAATAGTTGTTTTGCTACGGTGTTGATCAGCTGCCAGAGATCCGTAAATTGAGGCAAATACGTATTGATCAATGCAGCAGCTAAAAAACCAACAATAAATAAAGGAATGCTGGCCTTTTCTTCTGAGCGCCAAAAGACACCTGCAATCGTAGTGTAGGGAATGATCCACATCGCACGTGTGAGCTTAACTGTTGTAGCAATACTTAGTGCCACAGCTCCATAAGCTGCTGAGGCCCCTACTACACTGCTTGTATCATGAATAGCTAACGCTGCCCATAAACCAAATTGGTGTTGGCTTAAACTAAAGTAATGACCAATGGTTGGAAATAGTAGCAAACCGACACCGTTTAATAAAAACACTACACCAAGTGCAACCGCTACTTCGTGATCTTTAGCTTTAATTACAGGCGCCATCGCTGCAATCGCACTGCCTCCACAAATGGCCGTACCGAATGATATTAATACACCTGTGTTACGATTTAATTTAAAGACTTGCGTTAAAATTTCACCAAGACCAATGATCGCTGTAATACTGACTATGGTCAGTACCAGCGAACTGCGACCAACTTCAATCACCTGATTAAAATCAACAGCAAAACCTAAGCCAACCACCGCGGCTTTGAGCATCCATTTACTCGCCTTTTGGGATAGCTCTGCAAATGGATTACCGAGCAAAATAGCAAACATCGCGCCACAAATTAGGGCACTACCACCACCAATCCAAGGGGTGATACACAGGCCAAAAAAAAGCAAGTATAGAGGCTTTTTAATCCGATCAGACACAGACAAAATAATCCCTTCGTTACGAGCGCACAATCTTTGTAGTGAGCTTATGCACAACTGGCGCTACAAGAATTACGGTAGGAAATGCGACACAAAATGCAAAAGCCCACGCCGCTAGCCAAATAGAAACTATGTTATCAATTAAACCAACATTAAAAATTGAAATTACCAATGACATAAAACCAGACATAAATAATGCCATGAAAAAAGCGAATACCACGGTTCTGTATTTAGCGCTAATCATAAAACCATTCCTCAAGTAAAAAGCCGAGATAAACTCGGCTTTTTTAGTTAATTTAAAATCAACGCGGTGCTGGCCGCTAATACGCCGGGATAATCTTCCTCCGGAAGATACTCCGACAATTGTGCTAAGCGTTCACCTAACTCATGAAGGTTCGCAGCAGATACATTAATATGGCCCATTTTACGACCAGGCTTTGCTGTTTTACCATACCAATGACTCGTAACCTCAGCAATGCTTAGTACTTGCTGAGGAATCGCGGCTTGTCCGAGCACATTCACCATTGCCGTAACACGCTGCAATTGTGTGCTACCTAATGGCAGCCCAGAGACTGCACGCATATGATTTTCAAATTGACTGCAATGCGCGCCTTGTTGGGTCCAATGACCAGAATTATGAACCCGAGGAGCAATTTCATTGACCAATAACTGCCCTGCCACATCGAAAAACTCAATCGCCAATACACCAACGTAATCAAGCTCATTAGCCAATTTATTAAATGCATCTTCAGCTTGTTGTTGAATCACAGATTTTTCTTTACCGGCGATAGATAAGGTTAAAACACCATTGGTATGCTGGTTTTCAGTAAGTGGGTAAATAGCGGTATTACCACTTTTATCGCGAACACCAATGATTGATACTTCACGATCAAATGGGATCATTTGTTCGGCAATAATAGTGTGTGGCGAGGATTCAGTACCGGAGGCAATAAAATCAGCCATTTGTGACCATATCTGCTCAATTTGATCATCTGATTTTAAACGCCACTGGCCTTTCCCATCGTAACCGGCTTGACAGGTTTTGATAACTAATGGCTTACCCAAGCTAGCAACGGCTTGTTCTAAATGGGCTTTTTCAGTGATCAACTGATATGGTGCGCACTTAACTGCGGTTTTACTTAGTAATGCTTTTTCTAGGGCGCGATCGCCACCCGTTTTAATCGCGGCTTTACCCGGATAAAACTTCTTGCTTGCACAGCATAGCGTTAGCACATCATCAGGAATATGCTCAAACTCAGCGGTGATCGCATGAGCGTCTACAATTGCTTGCTCTAACGTTGTAGTATAGATTTGCCCAGTTAATGGGTGAACAATTTTTTTACTACCAACATCATACGCAACCACATTTAAATTCAATGGCGCACCAGCTAAACACATCATACGTGCTAATTGGCCGGCTCCTAAAATTAAAATAGTCATATTACTCTGCTGGATTTGGGTTAGCTAAAATAGTTTCGGTTTGTTCTTTACGGAACGCTTCAACTTTGGCAAATATCTCCGGTTGCTGACAACCTAAAATCTGTGCAGCTAATAATCCTGCATTTGCAGCACCAGCTTCACCAATTGCTAATGTACCTACTGCAACACCTTTTGGCATTTGGCAAATCGACAGCAATGAATCAATGCCATTTAACGTTTTAGACTTAACCGGCACACCTAATACTGGTAACGATGTGAAAGCAGCGGCCATACCTGGTAAATGCGCTGCACCACCGGCACCGGCAATAATTACTTTAATACCACGTTCTGCTGCTGAACTTGCGTAATCAGCGAGTAGTTGAGGAGTACGATGAGCCGATACAACTTTAGTTTCGTAAGCGATGCCAAATTTATCTAGCATGATCGCCGCATGTTCCATAGTTGGCCAATCTGACTTGGAACCCATAATAATGCCAACAGTCATAAATACTCCTCAGTAATGGTTTTAATACCTATAGCGGACTTATGTCCGCATTAAAGGCGGTCATTATACACGTATTAATTGTTAAATTGCGAATATCGAGTAACAAAAAAGCCATGACTAGCATGGCTTTTTGATCAGTATGTAAATTGAGCTTTAGCCTTCTTTACTGGCTAAATATTCAGAGTAAGTACCTCTGAAATCAATTATTTTGCCGTCTTTGATTTCCCAAATACGGGTTGCAACTGAGGATACAAATTGACGGTCGTGAGATACAAACATCAACGTACCTTCATATGCTTCTAGCGCAAGGTTTAATGCTTCTATTGACTCCATATCCATGTGGTTCGTTGGCTCATCCATTAATAGGATATTTGGTTTATGCATCATAATCTTACCAAATAACATGCGGCCTTGCTCACCACCAGATATTACTTTTACAGACTTTTTAATATCATTTTGTGAGAACAACATACGGCCTAAGAAACTGCGAACAACTTGTTCATCATCGCCTTCTTGCTGCCATTGCTCCATCCACTGGAATAAGTTCATATCGGTGGCAAATTCATCAGCATGATCTTGCGCATAATAACCGATATTGTGGTTTTCAGACCATTTAAACTCGCCTTGCTTCGGTGCCAAACGACCTGCTAAAGTATTTAACAGTGTTGTTTTACCAACCCCATTTTCACCGATGATAGCGATACGCTCGCCTACTTCAACTAAGCCTTCAAGGCCAGTGAACAGCATATCGTCAAAACCTTGGCCTAAGTTTGTTAATTCAAGGGCATTACGGAATAACTGTTTTTCTTGCTCAAAACGAATGAACGGTGTTTGACGTGACGATGCTTTAACTTCATCTAATTGAATCTTGTCAATTCGCTTGGCACGAGATGTTGCTTGCTTTGCTTTAGATGCATTAGCTGAAAAGCGCGAAACAAACTGTTGTAGCTCGGCAATTTGATTTTTCTTCTTGGCATTTTCACTTAATAAGCGTTCACGAGCTTGCGTTGCTGCAAACATATATTCGTCATAGTTACCTGGGTAAATACGCAATTCACCATAGTCAATATCAGCCATATGCGTACATACAGAGTTTAAGAAATGACGGTCATGGGAAATGATGATCATTGTGCAATCACGTTGATTCAGTACATCTTCAAGCCACTTGATAGTATAAATATCCAAGTTATTAGTTGGCTCATCGAGTAGCATGATATCTGGATCTGAAAATAACACTTGCGCAAGAAGCACTCGCAGTTTAAAACCAGGAGCAATCTCTGACATCGGACCGTAATGCTGATCAGTTGCAATACCTACGCCCATTAGTAGCTCGCCGGCTTTAGATTCTGCAGAATAGCCATCCATTTCAGCAAACTCAGTTTCAAGATCGGCAACCTTCATGCCATCCTCTTCACTCATTTCAGGCAAGCTATAGATACGATCACGCTCTTGTTTAATCGCCCACAGCTCTTTGTGGCCCATTATTACAGTATCAATAACTGAATATTCTTCGTAAGCGAACTGGTCTTGGTTTAGTTTAGCAACACGTTCATTTGGATCAGTACTTACATTACCAGCTGACGGTTCCAATTCCCCACTTAAGATTTTCATAAATGTTGATTTACCACAGCCATTTGCGCCAATTAAACCATAACGGTTACCTTCGCCAAATTTAGCTGAAATATTCTCAAATAACGGTTTAGCACCAAATTGCATGGTGATGTTAGCTGTACTGATGATAGCGCTACCCTCCAACGGGGAAAATCAAAGAAATAAAATTGGCTGGAGTGTAAACCAAATAGGCCTATTTTTCCATGAATTATTAGCTTTGTGAGCTATAGCTGCAACGCATTAAAATAAGCTAATTTGGATCAATTTATTGTGCTCGCATTTTGTCGCCGGACAAAAAAGGTACAGAAATTAACAATTCAAATTTCCTCTATCATTTTTTAATGATATTTTTTCACTTTAGCCATTAATTTAGCTTTGTTAGTCTGCGCGACCAAAGGACAATGATAGATAGCACACAAGGCAATATCAAATGAATAGAAAATTAATTGGGGTCATTATCGCAAGCGCTTTGATGGCACCGAGCGTAAACGCTGTTGAAGTTTATGATGACGGAAAAAACAATTTAACCATCGGTGGTTTTATTGACGCCAGAATAATCCACACACAAGGGCAAACTGAAATAGTTAATGGTGCATCACGGATTAGCTTTGATTTTAGCCGCAAACTAAAAGATCAGTGGTCAGCTTTAGCCTTATTAGAATGGGGTGTAAACCCTGTTGGCAGTAGCGATATCATCTATAACAACCGCTTTGAATCTATTCAAGATGAATTTTTATATAACCGACTTGGTTATATAGGTATAGCGCATGAAAAATATGGCCAAGTGACAATAGGTAAACAATGGGGGGCTTGGTACGACGTAGTTTATAGTACTAACTATAGCCTAGTTTGGGATGGTAATGCAGCCGGTGTTTACACCTACAACAAAGACGATGGTGCAATTAATGGCACCGGGCGCGGTGATAAGTTATTGCAGTATCGTAATACGTTTGGTGATTTTAGTATTGCAACTCAAGTGCAATTTAAAAATAATGATTTTTATACCTGCGATATTGAAGCCATTTCAGAAGCTGCTTGCCAGACATTGTGGGAAAGTGGCAGTGATCTTGCTCAACAAGTAGAATTTAATTCAACCTATGGGGCAGCCGTTACCTATTCTGTAAGCGACGACTTAAAACTTACTGCCGGGTTTAACCGAGGTGAACTAACCGTAAATTACGCAGCAGGACGTATTCAGTCTGTTAATGATTTTATTTATGGCGCAGGTGTTACTTGGGGTAATTTCAACAATGATGGCCTTTATTTTGCCGCAAATATCAACAAAAATGAAAATCATGATACCGATAACTTAGGCCGTCTGATCAAAGACGCGATTGGGGTAGAGTCATTATTATCTTATAAGTTTGATAATGACATTCGTACCTTCATTGCATATAACCTCTATGATGCTGGAACAGATTACGTGATCCAGCCAAATTTTAACGCCGATCCTAATGACAACTTTAAACGTCAATTTACAGTACTTGGCTTTCACTATCTATTCGACGAAGATACGATTTTTTATATTGAAGCACGTAAAGACTTTAGTGATTTTTCAAGTGCCGATAAAGAGCAAGAATATCAAATGGGTCTATCAGAAGATGATGGCATTGCATTTGGTTTTCATTACACATTATAACTAGAACACTTACAGGCTGATTATTTAATCAGCCTGTTTTGCTAATATCAACCACCCGCTGCGATCACACTTTTTTGCTTTACCTTTAGTTGCAAACGCTTTTGTCAAAGCCAAATAACCTTCCTTAGGTCCTAAAATTATCCATAACATTAAAATTCCCCCCGGTAATAAAATTGCTTTAAGTAATGGTCCTAGCATGTAAGAATAAAAAATAATAAATGGGATAAATAGTCCGTAACCAATAACTTGTTTGATAAAGTTCATATAAGTTCCTTGCTTAAATGAGCGCGCTCATAAATATAATTGAGCACAGTCACTTTTTCAAGTAACTTCATCTTTACTATCACAAGTTAAATATAATCAATTGATATACAATGAATAAAAAAACGCAAACCTATAATAAAATTCTTACCTCGGCTTGGCTGTTATTCTTAGAGCAAGGTTATGCTCATACATCTACACGAGAAATCGCAAAAGCGGCTAATGTGGCCGTTGGTACAGTGTTTAGTCATTTCGAAAATAAAATCGACTTACTAAAAGCAGGAATGCAGCAACAAATAGATACGATCATTCATCAGGCTAGTTTAACTGATCGCCAACATGCACCAAGGCTTAAGTTACGTCACTATGCCCTACCGTTATTTGAATTTTATTGTAATAACATTGAATTTAGTAAAATATTGATAAGCGATATGATTTGGCAAGCCGATTTTTTTGAACAGCAAATGAGTGAGTTTAAAAAACGGCTGTTCGATGAACAGCAAGAGTTTGACGATATAAAAGCAAATGTGATGTTAGATTGTTATTTTATGACCATTATTTCAGGGTTAAATGAACCTGCGCCAGAACCTGAAAAAATGCTACGCCAACTCACCAGCAAAATATCTATTCTTTAGCGACAACTTATTTCATGGTGTGTTTCACTTTGGGCATTAAATTTAAGCTTTTAACTTACCCTCTGCTTAAGTTAAAAGCTTAACTTAAAGTAATAGCGCTTTTCTATGTGGTTAAGTGCATTTTTATTTGACCTGAACCTGATTACTTTAAGAACTCTGTAACTGCCCTATTAGTAAATCGTTGTATCAATGAAGATCCCTCCATAGCCAAATAAGCATAACTCTTGTGATACGTTTAATCGAATTACTAACTTTGATTTATCAAGCTCATAATTCTTCTTGATAGCTTTTAGTTAAAAATAACTTTTATGCAGAGTTATCTTAATTAACAAATATAGTATGATGTGTTCTTTTGTTGTTTATTACGCAGATTTCTTACTGTCTTATTCTTTAGTTAAGCATATTAGTTTATTGATGAATTATAGAAATCGAGTACCTGCTTAACACTAACCACCGGGTTTTCCAAGTGCTCTAAACCTTCATTAATTCTGCTATTCCAAATAATATCATTAGCATATGTTAAGGCTATTATTAAGACCAGCAAAGGCACTTAACATTAAAGGATGCTCGGCGCTTCCTACTGTTATATAGAGCGACAGCGGTATGTTATCGTCTGTATTGAGGCTTCGTTGCGATAAGAATCGAGCAAACTCTTTTACAACTGTCATGTCGTCGTACCAAGCAGCCGGACTAAATGCAAAATAACCGTTAAACAACCAAGGTTTTGTGCTCATAGTGTATAAAACAAAACTCCCTCCTGCTGAATAACCCGACAAAACACGATTATTATCTAGCTTATAATGTGATTCTAAATACGGTAATAACTCACCTTCAATAAAAGCCAAAAATTGATCTGCTTTACCGAACAGTTCCGGTGAATTTTCACTTGGTGGTCTTGCTTGGGTATTCACATCTTGGCGTGCATACGGTGGGACTAAATCACGATTTCTAGTAAAGGTCCAAAATTGATTGGGGATCGATACCAAAATTGTATCCTGCTGCGCTGGTAGCTCAGCCATCACTGAATCCCACTGCGTAAAATTAAAGTTACCGTCGGTTCTAATGATCAAGGAGTAGCGTTTATTTGGCTCAAAATTGCTAGGTAAACGCATAAACACTTTCCTATTTTCATCCAATACCTGCGAATAAATTGTGATGTCTTTAAAATTTGACGTGTAATGCGCGTTGTATTTATAAATGACAATAGTGCATGCAATGAAGGCGGCTATAATCAATAGAATTATGATTGCAGTGCGATTTAGTTTTTTTTATAGCAGCATAGCTTTCAGGTAAAGATTGTTTTAAAAACAATACCCTTTCTGTATTTTTAATTAAACTACCGTTATGTAACAAAGTATGAATTACAGTTGATACACCCATTGTTCACTCGCTACATGAGTGAATTTAAAACGGCGAAGTAATTGCTGGCTTTGGGTGTTTTCTACCGCCACTTTAGCCTTTAAATTAGTAATGTTCAACTCATTGCCTAACAGCTTAACAACGGCTTTTATATTTGTTAGCAAGAATGCTAATGCTTCAGACATATACCCATTCCCCCAATAATTTGGAGACAACTCAAAACCTAACCAAGCAGTATCTTCTTCAATATCATATAAACCAATGCAGCCAATCAAGGTCGACGTATTTAATAAGTACATTCCAAAGCGCAGCGTATTTCCTTCATACATGCCAGTAATATCATCTTGGATCAGTTGTTTTACGTCATCACGCGTAAGTGGCACTGCATAGTCATTAAACTGAGCAACTAACGGCTCAGACAAAATAGCCCACAACGCGCTACAGTCCCTATGCTTAATTGGCTTTAATGTGATTCGACTTAGTGCAAACTCATTGTTCATAAATAAAATTAAATTACGGCTTTAAAGCCCGCTATTATTCCCTTAATATACCTACCATACAAGTTAATAACTGAGCTAATTATGAATGACGAATTTAAAGTAATACAACCTACAACCACAGTTTATTGCCCAAAGCGCGGTGAAGGTTGGACCCTTACAGGTATTACTAGCATTAATGAATTTACATCGGTTATGTTTGATGGTGTGCGTTATACGTTACCTGCACGTGAAATCATTGAACAGTTATTACCTAACCAGCTTGCTCGTGAACAAAAATAGCCACAAATTAAAATTCCCCGTTAAAGATACAAAATAAAGCCTTTAGTATTATAAAACACCTCAATTTAGCCAGCATTTCGTGTATAAATGCCAACCGTTCGTTAAGATATGTTGCTTTTGTAATCAACCATTAGGATAATTGTACAATACTTTGAGGTTAATAACGGATGCGCTCGGCTTATAGGAATTAAGCAATACAATTTTGGGAACAAGGATAGGCAGCTATAAACCAAATTGTAATTACCTCAGACTAACTATAGCTGTAACAATGGATCCTCGTTAAAAGGCCTACTCTAAATGAAAACAACACTAAAAATTACAACCCTGTCTGTTGCTATCCTTTCATCTTTGCAAGTTGCGCATGCAAACCAATGTAACGGTCAACTTTATGGTATTAATGCTGGACGCGGTGACACCGGTATTATATTTAAACTAGACGAATATACACAACAAACTCAAGCACATTCTAGAGCTAAATACAGCTCTTCAGCGCTTGCTCATATTCCGGAAACAAATCGCTTGTATTACATCTCAGCACCTCGCCCTATTGAATATCAAGTAGATGTTGAGCACTTAGGTTTTAATTCAACAGAGCTCAAATCTCTACCTATTAGTGGCAGTAAGTTTAAGTACATCAAATTGGCCTATGTTGATTTAGATACAAACGAACATGTTGAAGTTGGCAGAACAAGTAACATGTATCGTTTAGTGTATGACCAACAGAATAATCGCTTACTTGGATCATATAAAGATAAGCTATACGCGATTGATCCTGAAACTAGCGAAACAACTTTACTTGGAAATATTACAGGCCTTGAAAATGACCAAGGTATCTGGCGTGGTGACATGGTATTTAAAAATGGTGAATTAATCTTAGTCACCAGTACAAGTTTATATACTGTGAATGTGCAGGAACTTACGGCAACAAAATTATCTGATCACAACTTAACGACTGTCACAGGCGCTGCACTTAACCAGCAAGGTGATATTGTATTAAGCCGAACTATTTTAACTGATCTAGGCCATTCTAATAAATCTGAGTTGTACAAAGTAAATAAAAACACTGGTAATACCTGCCATGTTGCAGATTTTCCAGTACGTTTAAATGATTTAGCAACTAATTTTAACGAATCAGTTGCATGCTACGATGCACCAGTTTGCACCGTGTCAGATATTCCAAGCTTTACTATTGTACCGATTGTTGATTCAGTAGACGAAGGTAGCGCATTATCTTATAAACTAGAGCTAAGCAATAGTTATGAACAAGATAGTGATATTTATGTATCGACTTCAGCAGGAACAGCAACAAGTAGCGACTACAGTTTCTCTGATCAAGTCATTACTATTGCGGCAGGTGAAACAACTGCTTCATTTACAATCCCAACAATTGATAACGATGACTATAGTGAAACTAAAACCTTTACCGTCAATGCCGTTGCTCAGCTTAATGTAACTGGTTCAAGTTCTCTACCAGCGTCTATCTTAAATGATGATGCTCAGTGTATTGCCGAGAATTACACACGGATCAGTTACTCTTTTATCTCTGAAAATTCTGGTTATAATAATGATTGGGGTATTAAGGTTAATAACCAATATATTAAATTGTTAGATGAGCATGGAGCATCAGGTTATTACGACGTTAAAGCCAGTGATTCAATCGTTTACGTACTTTCCGTGAACGGTAATGCAAACAATCTTAAAACAGCCTATAAAGCCAGTGGTACTAAGCAATATTGGGAAGATCAAAACGACAGAGACTACAATGACTTCGTCGTAAATGTCACAACACAACCAATTCAAAAAGGCTGTAATTAATCTGAACTTAGGATAATAAATCCCTTACCCAAGGTTCAGGTAATTCATAACTTTCCTGTTTATCATTATCAAATTTACCCCACAAAAAAAGCCAGCATCGCTGGCTTTTTTTGTGGGGTAAATTGAAAATTAACGTAACGCGTTAATTCGACCATAAAGTGGTGGGGGTGAAGAGAATAACTCAGCCATACCTTATACCAATCGACTTAAATATTTAACCATTCTAGCGGGCTAAATAAAGTGCTGACTGCGTTAGTGATTTTTTATGTACGACTGCATGGATGCAGGAGGTAGAGCAATGCAGGAGCAATTGCCGAGAACAACTACATGTCAAAATTCCTGCCTTGTTATCACTGTATTTATCTGTCGCTATAAATGGTCAGTAACTTAACACGACTAGTATTAACCACTAGCAATACCCACCATAACAATAAAATAGACACCCACTTTTAATAATCTCAGACTAAACATGATTTTTATCTGGTAATTTTACTGTGTCCCCTAACATGCTCTCAATTTATCATGCAAATAAACAACTCATGATAAAAAACCTAAATAACAAACACACTAAAAAGTGCATTATTGCAATGCGCAGCTTTTTGTTTGGTTGACGTTTTAAGCAAGTAGCTTTTCTATATTATGAGCAAGACAATAAAGTTGCCGCATAATGCAATGAAAGCATTACTTTCGTTTTTCCGTGTAAGGTCAATTTATTCATGCATTTTAAACTGTAATATTGCACAGTTTACTTACAAGCAAACAGGCTCAATACAGCCTAACCTTTTACCATTTCTTAAATAAAAAGCTGTCATAGCCCTATTGAGCTGTCTTTTTGAGCTTCATTCTGTCGATGTAACTTACTTGCAGTCTTCCAACGCTTATCGACTAACCGTGGGTTTAGAACACAAGATCCCCCGTTTAGTAATAATGTGTTACAGGCGACAGTGGTGTTTTTATAAAAATAGTACGCACTAATTAGATACGCAGTTTAATCAAGTTGAAGGTTAGTGATCGACTCGCCATATCCATATAGTGTGGTATCACCAGTACCAAAAGTAGGCGCTTGGAAGCGAAAGCTCTTGTCAAAACTCAAAAACAAAAGGCATTAACATTGCGCTAGGCAATGACTATTTAGCGTCACAAGGTTTAGTGTCATTGAGAGATATTTGGATCAATATTCATGAGGGGAGATGAGCCGCCCATTGCACTTGCTGTTAATAAAAAGCGCATGATGAGCGGTCTGGGGCTTGATGTTAGAGACCTCCGGCTATCCGATTTGCTCTCACTCTTTAATCAACACCCATCGCGCGGTTTTAACCCACTTTTTTAAACAGGCAATTTCTTCCATACAGCGTAGTTCATTTAAAACCGACAAATACTGCTCTTCATTTGACGTATACATAACAAATGCATCACCTTCGCTATCAAATTGAACAGATGCAAAATGTGTATTTGCTCTCACAACTTGCTCTATAGATGGGCCATTGCCGCTAAAACCGTAGGCATTAAACAACTCTGTGAATGATCGCTTACCATCCTTTAAATCAATTTCCACAGGGATCGTAATTGAAAAATAGGTCTCATCAGAATATATGATTGGAGGATAATATTCTGTAATGTCAGGGTTAGCCAGTGGACGAATCCAATAGAACACGAACAATACGAGTAAAATGCAAACTATAATTATTTTCAAAATTTTCATCCTTGAGAACTAACGCTGAGTTTTACGACAATTTTGATGCCGCGAAGCGGTGTAACAAGTAAAAATGACACCCCCATTTTAAAAACACCTAAAAATAGCATCAAATAAGTTCAGATCAAATCAATTTACCGCCTAAAACTCATTCAAAATTACATTTACAATTATCTTGGGAAGCTTTTATTCTACAAATCCAAAATTACTGACATGCAAACCCTTGCCTTGGGGCAATATTTGACGTTTTAGCTGGGTATAAGTACTGGCCAGTAGTTTTTCGCTGTTGTTAACGTTGCTACATTTTGCTGGTTATTCATTACGGCGTAAGCACATACATAAATACAAAATGTCTTTGCGACTAAAGCAAGTAACTTGCCTTTCCCCCCTCTGCGATGTTCATAAAACTTTCCTGTAAAGCAGTCTTCACCACATAAAAATGCTCGGCGAACACAACGTGAAATACAGTGATAATACTTTGTAGCGGCACCATGATTATTTTTCACACTAATTAAAACTTAATATTTAGCTTTGTAAAATGCAAAAATTAAGGTGAGTGTCTTACTTATTTATTATTTATAAATTAAACATTGGGTTATCGTTAAAATGAGAGCCCAACTAAATAAATTATTTCAAAATCTAGAAAAAGCCATATTACTTATCTATATGTTCAAATAAATTGATAGGCTTTATTAACAAACAGGATACGGCTGTTACTTTTGTTTATTGCTTAATTGTGTTTTGATGAATTACCTAAAATTTAGATCCCTTTGGTTCTTAAGTAGCTTCATTTATAACAAAGCGAATAAAGTTTAAAAATAAGAAGAGAAAATAATGACAAAACTTAATAACAATAGCGTAGTTATATTAAGCGCAGTTCGTACCGCTATCGGCAGCTTTGGTGGTAGCCTTAAACATTTCACGCCCGCCGAGCTAGGCACTCTATGTGCGAAAGAAGCACTAGCCAGAGCCAAGCTATCACCCAACCAAGTTGGCTCAACTGTAGTTGGTAAAGTAATTCATAACGGCCCTAAAGACGCATACCTTTCAAGAGTCATTGGGCTAGATGCGGGGTTACCTATTAGTAGTCACGCAGTAACTCTCAACCGATTATGTGGCTCTGGCCTTGAAGCCATTATACAAGCCGCACAACAAATTCAATTAGGTGATGTAGATGCAGCCCTTGCTGGCGGAGCTGAAAGCATGAGTAGCTCAGCTTATACCCTCGAAAGTAATCGCTGGGGACAAAAAATGGGTAATAGCATCATGCAAGATGAACTCACCTCCACATTACAAGACCCATGGGATAATAACCCAATGGGAATAACCGCTGAAAACATTGCAGATAAATACACTATTAGCCGCGAGCAGCAAGACGCTTACGCAGCTCAAAGTCATCACAAAGCAGCAAAAGCGATTACTGCAGGCCATTTTAAACAGCAAATACTCCCTATTGAAATCAAATCAAAAAGTGGCAGCCATATTTTTGATACTGACGAACACGTGCGAGCCGATACCACAACCGAGAAGCTCGTTACATTAAAGCCCTACTTTAAAAAAGATGGAACCGTTACCGCAGCAAGCTCATCCGGTATAAACGATGGCGCAGCCATGTTGGTACTCATGTCTGAGCAAAAAGCGAATGAGCAAGGCTTAAAACCTCTCGGTCGATTAATAGGTTATGCCAGAGCGGGCGTTGATCCCTCGTTAATGGGCATCGGCCCAATTCCTGCAGTACAGCAGGTATTTGAAAAAACAGGCTTAACCATTGATGATATGGATGTAATTGAGTCTAACGAAGCCTTTGCAGTACAAGCTCTGTGCGTTGCCAACGAGTTAAATTTCCCAGCGCATAAGGTAAACCCGAATGGCGGTGCTATTGCCTTAGGCCACCCTGTTGGCGCAACAGGCGCAATTTTATCAACTAAATGCTTGTATGAACTTAAACGAATTAATGGCAAATATGGGCTAGTAACAATGTGTATTGGCGGTGGGCAAGGCATTGCAGCCATTTTTGAAGCGCTTTGATTCTAAGTTTGAAACAACTATTTGATACCATATTAGGTTTAAACATAAGAGCTTTATTCATAAGGAGAAATAACAGACGCTTTGCTGTTAGAGAAAACAAACAATGTGAAAGGCTATTTTTCTTCTCGTTTGCTCCTCTTTCATTTTTCTTTGTGCAAATAGCTCTTTAAAGGCTTTTTTCACAAAGGGAGCAAAGCGCTGCTACACCTTATAGGTTAATAACAAACGCTTTACTTCAAACCTCAGCAAGCCATTCGTCTACAAAACGTGTTTTAAAGTTAACTTTCTTAAGCCTAATAAAACACCGCCAAATGATATTGAAAATAATATCGGTAAAAACAGTAATGCATCGGTGTTGTCTATGTCAGTAGCTGGGCTACCAATAACCGCCAGCGTATTAATTAACAACAATATCAAACTTGATTGCAGGTAGCCCTTGTAACCAATAGCTCCTGCAAACAACAGCATAATAAATGATCCTGATATCGCAGGCGTAAAAGGTGCGGCGGCGAGTAACATACAAACAAACGAAAATATAACAGCACAACCAATTATTATTTTAAACATAACATCCTCCATGGTGTTTAACAGTTAATTCAATATAGCTTAACTTAAAGCACCTTATCGTGCCTTTATTCCACCAGCTATTTATAGCTGTATTATCAAAAATCGTATTCCACCTAACAGGCTTCAACCAAATTTTTGGTTTATCGAAAAACTACCTATTCCCAAACTGCCGTTCACAGGGCTCGCCATCTTTATCCCCGTCCATTTTGGTATTCGGGCAATGTTGAATAAAAAATAATGCCTCTGCATAGGAAGTCATTTGGCTACAGTGTTGGCGGCCATCACAACGAAATGTTGGTGGTGTTTTAGTAATTGAGTTTGAACTAGCGGGCATAAATGACTCTAAGTTAGCATTAGTCACGACTGGTGTTTGCTTGGTATTTAAAAAACCAGTTTTATACACACTAAAACCAATACTAAAAATAATACCAAGCGTTATAAGTTTCATTAACGGTGAGTTTTTACGTGACGTTTTGCTTATTTTAATCGGCCTTGTTGAAGCCTTTATTTGTGGTTGTGCTAATACGCCCTCAATACGGCAATTTACTGCTTTGGTTTTACCGTTAGGCTCAGTTGCAACCTCAAAATAGATAATGTCACCCACTTTAGGTTTTCGGCTCATATGTTTGAGTGACGATATGTGTATAAAGGTATCGTGTTGCAGTGTGCTTGATTTAATAAAGCCAAAGCCTTTATCGTCATTCCACGATTTTAATAATCCTTTGTTCATCCTTGAGTCGTCCATTTAATTACTGTTAATTTTACAATCGTTTTATCAGAGACAGAAAAACCAAGCAAACCTTTGCGAGCCCACCAACAACCTCACTTTTCCCTATTAACTAACTCATTTTGCAAAAAAGCGTATTTTTGCTTCTTTTAATGTGCTTAAAAATACAGAAAACGCACAAATCCCACCACCTATAAGCGCAATTTGAAAACTAGATAGTGACGAGAAACTAAATTGCTGAGAATACATGTACTGCCCTAACAACTGTGCAAAGGTAGCTACACCTAAAATAATTAAAAATGGGCACACAACTAGCGTAAACCAAAACCAAATACGTTTAATACCTTTCATAAAAAATCCTTTTATTTTAAATTTAACTTAGAAATTAATTAGCTTATAAGCTACCAGCATTTTAAAAGCAGCTTATAAGGTTGCCACATGAGTTTGATGTCTGAAGTCAAGATTTGACCCCATTTGGTTTTTTATTTATTAGCTTGTTATATTTCACAGTCTACCACCAAGAGCAATGTGAATTTGTATACCAGCAAGAATTACCAAAATGGAAATTAAAATACCATAGATAGTTGTTGCTGCAACAGAGTTAAATAAGCGCCACATGAATCCATTTTTACTTTGATGTTTCCAAGTGATAATAAAAAAACCAACCAAGCCAATAATTGGAAGTATTACATCAAATTTCAAAGTCCAACTATCTGGATTTTGACAGCCAAGGATATAAATAACATCTAGGGCTAGCCAAATTAAAAAGGAAACTAATAAATATAAAAACGAAAGTTTTAAATACCTATTTGTGCTCATAAACTTATTCATAGCATCCATACTTTGAGTGAAATATAACGCCCGCTTAAAGCGCTTGTTATGCGTTTTCTTCGCTAGGCTCTAACTTTAGTAAAATATGCTTTTTAGACTCAACTACAAATGGTTGAAAATTATCATCAATTTTCAGTTTTATAACAGGTTCAGTTGTATGTTCGACCAAAGCTTGTTTAATACTCTGGTAGTTTTCTTTAACAGTAGCTTGAAGGTTCCTAACTTTAAATAGTAAATGGTCTGATTGAATAACGGCCGAAGTCGGATGCTTGCTCGATGAGAACCCAAAACCTATAGGCATATATTCTGTTCCATCATGTAGGACTACATTAGTATTTCCAGCATTTTTACGCAAAGCTCTTCTTTGCTCTGTAGATAAAATTGGTGCAGTTGAGTTAGTCTTGTAAATAAAAGGCTTAATCACATGAGGCCAGTTATCATGAATTGTTTGAATTAAGTCGGTGTTAGTCCACGTTACAACGGAACCATCTGCTTTCTCGTGTTTCAATATATCAAGTAGGTATGCATTGCCCTCACTTAAATAGATAAATAACAATTCTTCACTTCGCTCTTCACGGAAGTGTAAATGATAAATTCCCCACTCAGATTTTAGCAAGTCTGCATTTTTTACTTGATTTAATTTCCTTACTTTATTACTTAATAAGCGATTGACGTCCACACCATTTTCGAGTTTATTAATGATCTCATTTATTTCACTCCGCCCCTCTAGCTCACTTGAAGTATGAACATTCCATTTAATGACAGGGATTCTTCTTGAGTACACTGTAAAGCAATGGAGTAATAAATTATGTAAGTCGTAATCTTTAATTTTACTTTTTATTTCTTCACTTCGCTTATCTTGTAAGCGTAACTGTTCAAATGTTGGAACGGCAAGGTCGGCATCTTTAAGTAGCCTTTGAAGCTCATCTACTAGATCAGAAAAAAAGTCTAAAGTCATAGCTGGAATCCTTATGGGTAACGCTGACGCATAACGAGGCTGTAGAATAACTCGTTTTTAATTTATTTTTATTGATGCATTAACCATAGCCGAGTTCCTATTTTGATTCAATCGGTTACTTCGATTTTACGTAAAATATAAAAAGAGGATTTGC
>NZ_JACJEE010000033.1:0-49737 GCF_014163915.1 Pseudoalteromonas sp. SR41-8 | reverse complement strand
TAGAACCTAGGGATTGATGGATTTAACAATACTAACTCGGACTCGGATCACACCATGCCTAAATTGAATATGTTGTTTTTAAGCTGTGCAGCTGCATTGAGCTTACCTGTTGCCGCTGATGAGGTAAAACACTTCCAGTCTTTTGCAGGCTATACCGGCTTAATTAACACTCCTAATGCTGAAGTAATGGATTCTGGCGTGGTGGATGTTGGTTATAACACTCAGCTTGATTTTGAAGGCAAAAGGTACATGGATGGCCATAACTTTATAGTCTCCGCAGGCTTATTTGAAGGCTTTGAGGTAAGCGGACAAGTTGCATCTAACTCTATGCATGACAATATGTTTTACTCTGAGGGCAGAGGCCAAACTCGTGATTTATCTTTTAATGCTAAATACCAAATACCTTACATACCACAAGATTGGTTGAGTGTTGCTATTGGTATGAAGGATATGGGGGGCGCGGCAAATAACTATAAAACAATTTATGCTGTTGCCTCAAAAGAGCTGTGGGATTTTAGATTTAGTGCAGGTGTTGGCTCAAGCGATCGTAAAACGGGGCAGATGGATGGGGCTTTTGCTGGTATTGAATGGCAACCGTTCAAGTGGTTTAGTGTACTCACTGAATACGACTCTGAGGCTGTTAATGCCGCTGCGCGACTAACCATTCCTAAAGAATGGTTATATGATATTGGTGAAATCACCTTAACCAGCCGTTTTTATAGCAATACTGAATTATCTGAAGATACCAGTAATTATTGGGGTATCAACTTTACCTTACCACTAAGTGATGAGTTAGGTTACCAACAGCCAGTTAAAGCTGCACCGAATGTGCAAAATAATACTGCTAATGTACCTGTTGCGACTAAAGGTGCGGCATCTATAAACCCTGATGCTGTAAAAATACAAACGCCAAATGATTACACTTTACCTACCGTTAAGCCAGAAGCGCGTACTACTGCAAAGATTACAAATAATACAGAGCAACAAGCTGAGTTAAGTCAGTTGAATTCTCAATCTGTTAACTTGAAATTAGCATTGGTGGAAGATGGTTTTGAAAATGTGAGTGTTGCTTTTAACAATAATAATCAGTTGTTTGTTAAATTTGAAAACTCAATTTTCAATCGTAACGATATTGATGCATTAGGATTGGTATTAGGGCGTGTTGCTGAGTTAATAACACTTGAGGGTGTTGAATTTAGCGTACAACTTAACAAATATGATTTAGCATTACTTAATGTTGTTGGTACCGTTGATAATTACAAAGAATTTATTACTAACAATATTTCGCCTGATTTATTAATTACCCTAGGGGCTGCTCTTGAGCCAAATGGTTTGGTTTGGGTAGGAACTACAGATGCTAGTTCGCCATACTTTAAACCGCGTTTAACTATAGCGCCAACCATAAGTAATACCTATGCAACTGAGCTTGGAGTATTTGATTACTCGGTTGCAGTTAGAGCCGATGTAGAGGTGCCTTTATGGCAAGGCGGCGGCATTATTTTAGGCGGCCAAGTAAATGTTGCTAATAGTGATGATTACGCTGAAAATAAGCCGTTTAAAAATTACCGTAAAGAAACCCAGTTTGATCGCGCTTTGTTCTATCAAACTTTTGAACTACCGTTTGGTTTTTACAACCAAACCCAAGTTGGCTATATCAAAGACTTTTATGACTACCGCGGTATTAGTAATGAAACAGCTTGGCTAAGTGATGCTGGTAGGCATAAAGTTAGCTTTAAATTTGGCTCTTTTCAGTACCAGGATTACCGCGGTAGCCGCAGTTACCAAATGTTTAATTATCAATATAATTGGGTAGAGCAAGATATTACTTTGCATGCCCAAGCTGGTGATTTTTGGTATGAAGATAGTGGTTATAAGCTAGAGTCACGTTTTTGGTTTGGTGATAGCTACTTAGCTGTATTCTTTGAAGACTCAAGTGCGCAAAGAGCCGGTGCTGCGATAAGCATACCGTTATCACCGCGTAAAGATATGTCGGTTACTCGTTTTGGCCAAGTTAAAGGTAATGAGGCTTACCGCCATAATATTGGTACGCAAGTCGGTAAGTCGCATAATCAATTGGTTTTTAACCAGTTATACGCACCAAGTTCAATAGTTGGCTTAGATAAAACATTCTTTAACCAAGGTCGCTTATCGAGTGATTATGTTTATAAACATTTACCAAGGTTAAAAGAAGTGTATTTAAAATATCGGTAACAAATTTTTATTAGACTAACTATTGTACAAATATGTAGTTAGTCTATATTATGTAACGAACTGATTAATTACTATAGAGCGATTAGCTCTATTTTTGACAAAAAGTAAAAAATGTTGTTTTTTTGCTCATTTTTGTTGCGTTAAGGCTATACTTTTCTAAAGTAAACGCTAAGATTGTAACGAGTATAAAAAACCTTAGTTTATTGATTGTTTATTATAAAGGAATAAAAGGACTCCCTATGTTTACTAACAAAAAATCGCTATTGGCATTGTCTGTAGCTTCTGCATTTGCTCTAACTGGTTGTTTTAGTGATGACGATGGTAATGATTACACACCACCTGGACCAGGACCTGATCCAGTAGTGGTTGTTCCACCTCAAACACCAGCTGAGCTTAACTTTATAGTTAATGTAGCAGTAGTTAATGGCGACTCAGATGCAATTGCAGATGCAACAGTAAGATTTGTGGAAAATGGCGCGCCATCAACTAACATCGTTGATGTAGATGGCAACGTGGTTCAAACTGCAACAACTACTGAAGATGGTGGCTTTATTGTTACTGTTAAGAGTGGCTCTGATTTATCAAGTGTAACAGCTGTAGTTTCTGCTGCAGGTTTTATAACTAAATCTTTCAATGTTGACTTATCTAACGAAGACGAACTATCTGTATTACCAGCTCAGTTCCAATTGACCTCAACAGATACTGCTGGCCTTGCAAGCGTTGCAACTGCTTCTACTGATATTAGCGGTTCAACAACAACAGCTGAAGTTAAGGCTGATGCTGTAGCTTCAGGTGCTTCTTTAGCTACTGCAACTCTACCAAGTGGTATTACGCTTCAAAATGCTGCAGGCGAAGCTGTAACTGGTGATTCAGTATCATTGAGTGTTGTAGGTACAGATCCAACATCTTCAACTAAATCATCAGTGATTCCTGAAGGTCTAAATGTTGGTAACACGAGCGCAAATGTTTTAGTGCCAGTTTCGGTTGCTGATGTAAACTTATTAGTTGGTGACACTAAAGTTAAGAAGTTTGCTGGTGACACATTAAAAGTAACACTAGCAGCACCTACCGATTTAGCAGCTGGCGAAACGCTTACTGTTAAGTCGTTCGATGAAGAAACAGGCCTATGGTCTGCAGATGACTTTGCAGTTACACAAGGTGCAGGTACAGTAAGCTTTGCAACAAATCACTTAACGTGGTTCTCTGTTAACCGCAATGCGAATACTTGTACTGACGGCTTTTCTGTAAATGTAACTTCAGGAACTATTCCTGCAGGTGGTTTATATCTATCAGCTTTATCTTCAGATGGATCTGTATCTAGCTTCATCCGTGGTGGTGCAACTTCAAAGACAGTCGTATCAGCTGCAACAACATCACGCTTTGGTATATATGATGGCGCAACTGCTCGAGTTAGACTTTATGACCGTGAAGGTGGAACATGGTTTGACTCACAAACAGAAGTTGGTGTTTGTGGCAGTGTTGATTTAACTCCTGTAGCACCATTTACTTTAGTTAATAAAGAATTAACTCTTACAGGTGCTTGTTCTAACGATGCTGATGTAGCGGTGAATGTTACTAATTCAACTGTTTCATTTAAACGTGCTGGCAAAGCTGCAAGAGCTGCAATTAAAGATGCGAATGGTAACTTCCAGTTAACTAACCTACGTGAAGGTGAAAACTACGATGTTACTGTTAACTTCCGTGGTTTACCTGTTGAAGGCGCGAACACATTCACAATTGAAGGTGCTAATGCTGACGCATTAACTCAAGCATTCCAGTTTACATGTCCAACATCTACTGGTGGAACTGGTGGTACTGGCGGTAATGGTTAATTTTTGTTAGTTCCTATTAGGGATTAAGCCTAAAAGCCGCATTTATGCGGCTTTTTTTCGTTTTGGGTTACCTGATCAACGGGGTATGGGCAGCGGGCTTCGGGGCACGAGCTTCGGGCTACAGGCCTAAAACCTAACACTTAAAACCTAACACCCACCTTTGACCTTTTCGCGGTGGCAAGCCACTCGCCTACACGTAATTAAACATCAGAATACAATTTAACACCGTAGGCGTTAAGCTTGCTGACGCGTATTCATTAACACCTTTATGAATAAATCAATTAAAATCTTTCGCGGCTAAAGCCGGCTCCTACGATAAATTTACCCCCTGTAGGAAATGGCTTTAGCCATGAGTTTTATAAACCACGCGGCATAAAGCCCCGCCTACTCTTAACCCTAACACTGTGCTTGGTTTAATCTCTACCTCACACCTAACACCTAACACCTAACATCTAAAACCTAAAACCTAAAACCTGACTGCCCCCCTCATTTTCCAATCTCAACCTTCATCTCATCTCCTAGTATTTCTTTGTATTTTGCTGCTAGCGCATTTTTGGCGTTATCATCACCGTGCACTATTTTTATATGGCTGGGTTTTTTACGCATACCGGTTACAAATTTTATTAAGCCGTTTTGATCTGCATGAGCACTGTAGCCGCTGATTGTGTGTACTGCTGCGTTAATGGTGATTTTATGGTCATTAATATGCACATAACCATTACTTGGTCCATAGGTTTGAATATCTCGGCCGAGCGTGCCACGGCCTTGGTAGCCAACAAAAATCACATCGGTAGTTTCATCAGGTAAAAATCGCTCTAGGTAATTCACAATTCGTCCGCCGGTGCACATGCCACTAGCGGCAAGAATAATTGCGGGTTGTTTGCGTTTGCTTAGGTAATTAATTACGGCAATATGCTCTTGGTGGCTGTCGATAGTATGCAACTGCGCAAAGTTTAATGGATGGCGACCTTTGGCTAAGCGTTTTTTTGCTTCATCGTCCCAGAGGGTTTTAAATTTTCGATATTCTGTGGTGAAGTTAGCTGCCATAGGGGAGTCCACAATGACCTCTATGCTTTGCCATGGCGAATTTTTAGCTGCGTTGTGAATTATTTGCTCCAGTTCGTACAGTAACTCTTGCGTACGGCCAATGCTAAACGCTGGCACAAGTACAATGCCATTATCGGCAACGGCTTTTTCAATCACCTTTTTCAGTGTTTGCGTGCGTTCTTTTCGGCCTTGATGGTTTTTATCACCATAGGTTGACTCGATCACTAAAGTATCGGCTTTGTAAGGCGCTTTGGGGGAAGGCAGTAGCGGAGTATGCGGCGCTCCTAGGTCACCAGAAAATACTACGCGATGGGAATTTCCCTTGCTAGTTTTAGTTTTTATATCGATTTCAACATAGGCGGAGCCTAAAATATGCCCGGCACGTTGTAAGCGAGCTTTCGCGGTGGGCTTGTTGTTGGTGGTTGGTAAGTCAAACCAGCTATTAAATTCGATAGCGACAATACGCTTGGCAAGTAAGCTTAAACAGGCGTTAATAATTTTTTGATCTCGCGTTACCCCGACTTTAAGTGCATCTTCAATCACTAATGGTAATAGACTTGCCGATGCCTTCGAAGTAAAAATAGGGCCAGTGAAACCAGCAGCAAATAAGTAAGGTATGCGGCCAACGTGGTCAATATGACAATGCGTAACAATCAGCGCTGTTACAGTAGAAATATCAAAGTTGATAGCTAAACTTGGCCCGGCGTCTTCTCCTTGAAAAAGCCCACAGTCAATTAACACCGATGAGTGTTGATCATAATCCAACTGATGGCATGACCCCGTAACCCCATTCACCGCTCCATGATGGGTAATTTTCATGGTTGATCCTTGTTGATTAAATTATACAAATTAGAAACAAGGTTAGGATAAAAAATGTCAAATTAAAAGGTTGAAGAGAGAAGGTTAGAGGTTAAAGGTACTCGGAGGCTTTATGGCTCGGGGATTATAAAATTCATGGTTAAAGCCATTTCCTACGTTTTGTACAATTTGCCTGGCATTAACCTTTTGTGTATATGCTTATGTAGGCGAGTGGCTTGCCACCGCATTTTAAATGTGGCTCCGTGTTGGTGCGTCAGCAAGCTCAACGCCTACGGTGTTAAGGTTTGCCTCGGTGTTAAATCACTTGTAGGCGAGTGGCTTGCCACCGCGATATTCAATATTGTTTCGATATTTATGCGTCAGCAAGCTCAACGCCTACGGTGTTAAGGTTTGCCTCGATGTTAAATCACTTGTAGGCGAGTGGCTTGCCACCGCGATATTCAATATTGTTTCGGTGTTTATGCGTCAGCAAGCTCAACGCCTACGGTGTTAAGGTTTATCTCGGTGTTAAATCACTTGTAGGCGAGTGGCTTGCCACCGGGTTTTAAATGTGGTGTGGAGTTTGTGCGTCAGCAAGCTTAACGCCTACGGGTGTTAAAGTTTGCCTCGATGTTAAATCACTTGTAGGCGAGTGGCTTGCCACCGCATTTTAAATGTGGCTCGGTGTTGGTGCGTCAGCAAGCTCAACGCCTACGGTGTTAAGGTTTGCCTCGGTGTTAAATCACTTGTAGGCGAGTGGCTTGCCACCGCATTTTAAATGTGGCTCGGTGTTGGTGCGTCAGCAAGCTCAACGCCTACGGGTGTTAAAGTTTGCCTCGATGTTAAATCACTTGTAGGCGAGTGGCTTGCCACCGCGTTTTAAATGTGGCTCGGAGTTTGTGCGTCAGCAAGCTTAACGCCTACGGGTGTTAAAGTTTGCCTCGATGTTAAATCACTTGTAGGCGAGTGGCTTGCCACCGCGATATTCAATGTTGTTTCGGTGTTTATGCGTCAGCAATCTCAACGCCTACGGTGTTAAGGTTTATTTCGGTGTTAAATCACTTGTAGGCGAGTGGCTTGCCACCGCGATATTCAATATTGTTTCGGTGTTTATGCGTCAGCAAGCTCAACGCCTACGGTGTTAAGGTTTATCTCGGTGTTAAATCACTTATAGGCGAGTGGCTTGCCACCGCGTTTTAAATGTGGCTCCGTGTTGGTGCGTCAGCAAGCTCAACGCCTACGGTGTTAAATTTTACTTTGATGTGTAATTAATTACTTGTAGGCGAGTGGCTTGCCACCGCGTTTCAAAATGTGGCGTGGTGTTTGTGCGTCAGCAAGCTCAACGCCTACGGTGTTAAGGTTTGCCTCGATGTTAAATTACTTGTAGGCGAGTGGCTTGCCACCGCATTTTAAATGTGGCTCGGAGTTTGTGCGTCAGCAAGCTTAACGCCTACGGGTGTTAAAGTTTATCTCGGTGTTAAATCACTTATAGGCGAGTGGCTTGCCACCGCTAAAAGGTTAAAGGTGCTAGGAAGGCAAAGGTGCTAGGGAAGTGACTAGGACCTAGAGCCTAAAACCTAGCTCCTATGTTTTAAAGCGTAGGCGCGGCTTTATGCCGCGCGGTTGTATTGAACCATCAGTCATTAGATTTCAGGTGTAGCTAATCTCTGCCTTTAACCTTTAACCTAATACCTAATACCTAATACCTATTACCCCGTATCTTTCATTTCTCGAGGTAGCTTTAACCTTTGCATTCAATTAAACTCAGTCTCTTCAATGTAACTTTTGGTGTTTTGCATGGCTAAAGATAGGTTCGCGCCAAAACCTTTAAACGATATTATGGCTGGCCTGAGTGGTCGATTGTCGTCGTATGCAGGTAAAAGCCAAGCATTAGATAAACAACAAACTTTATTGAGTGAGTTTTTGGGCGCTAATTTAGGTGGAAAATGTCGCGTTAGTAATTATCGCGATGGTACGCTGATGATTGAGGCGGTATCTGCACCTATAGCACTGCGTTTAAACTACTTAAAAATGGATATGCTGTCACACTTTCGTAGTGCCGGTATGGCAGAACTTGGGCAAATTAAAATTACCGCTAATCCACAAGCCAGCCAACGATTAAGTCCAAATAATGCGTTAAAAACAGCTAACGCCACTCCCGCGAATAAATTAGCGATGAGTGAACAAACAGCTGATTACCTTAATGCGATTGCACAAAGTGCACCACCGTCACTAAAAGAAAAGCTAGAGCGTCTAGCGAGGCATGGTAAAAAATAAAGGTTTTAGGCGCTAGGAAGAAATAGGCGTTAGGAAAAGTTTACCATGTATATTTAGTTTGCAACTGTATTGAAGAACCTAGAACCTAAGTTCTTATACTCCCCTTGATTTTCTTTTATCCACCTCCATATCTTCATAGTTAATATAATTTTATAGTCTTAATTAAAGTTATGTTTACGGCTTATTTTAAATTTTCTTGCAGAAAACTGATATCTTAACTACGCGATGGTTTGATGTTTCGCAGAGTCTGGTATAGTAGCGCACGTATTGAACGCTGTATTTCACAACGTTTCTCGAAATTGCTAATTAATATGTGCTCGTGTGAGTAATCTATTAATTAGTAATTATAAAAATGGGTTAGCTGATACTCGGCTAGCAAAGAACACATTGTAACGGTTTTATCATGATATCTAATTTATTTACCAAGATTTTTGGTAGTCGCAATGACCGCACTATTAAAAATTTAAGAAAGACGGTCGCGCTGATCAACGCGCTTGAAACGCAACTTGAAGCGCTTTCAGACGAAGATTTAAAAGCCAAAACAGCAGAGTTTAGAGAGCGTTACGATAACGGACAAAGTCTTGATGACATTCTACCAGAAGCATTTGCTGTGGTACGTGAAGCATCAAAACGTGTAAATGGTATGCGTCACTTTGACGTGCAGTTGCTAGGTGGTATGGTTTTACACCAAGGCCGCATCGCAGAAATGCGTACTGGTGAGGGTAAAACCCTTACCGCAAGTTTACCAGCATACTTACGTGGTATAACGGGTAAAGGTGTTCACGTAATTACCGTGAATGACTACCTTGCCAAGCGCGATGCTGAAACTAACCGCCCATTATTTGAATTTTTAGGTTTAACTGTTGGCTGTAACGTACCGGGTATGATGCCGCAACAGAAAAAAGAAGCCTACGCCGCTGATATTACCTACGGTACCAATAACGAATTTGGTTTTGATTACCTGCGTGACAATATGGCGTTTAGCATTAACGAACGCGTGCAACGTCCACTTTACTATGCGGTAGTCGATGAAGTTGACTCGATCTTAATTGATGAAGCCCGTACTCCACTGATTATTTCCGGCCCCGCTGAAGATAGCTCGCAGCTGTATGCTGAAATCAATACCATAGTTCCGCTTCTTGAGTTACAAGAGAAAGAAGACGAAGAAGGTATTGAAGGCGATGGTGATTTCACTATTGATGAAAAAGCCAAGCAAGTTCATTTAACTGAACGTGGTCAAATTAAAGTTGAAGAATTACTGATTGAACGTGGTTTGATAGCTGAGGGCGACTCGCTTTATTCTGCTGCGAGTATTACCCTGCTTAGCCATATTTATGCGGCATTACGTGCCCATAAGCTGTATCAAAAAGACATTGATTACGTTGTAAAAGAAAACGAAGTAATCATTGTTGATGAACACACTGGCCGTACAATGGAAGGGCGTCGTTGGTCTGAAGGTTTACATCAAGCTGTTGAAGCAAAAGAAAATGTAAAAATTCAAAACGAAAATCAAACGTTAGCGTCAATTACATTCCAAAACTACTTCCGTATTTACGATACCCTTGCAGGTATGACCGGTACTGCCGACACTGAAGCATTTGAGTTTCAGTCAATCTATGGTCTAGATACTGTTGTTATGCCAACTAACAAGCCGATGATCCGTGAAGATCGCGCTGATTTAGTTTACTTAACGCAAGAAGAAAAATACGAAGCCATTCTAATCGATATTAAAGATTGCCAAGAGCGCGGCCAGCCAGTATTGGTGGGTACGATTTCAATCGAAAGCTCTGAATATTTATCGCAATTTTTACGTAAAGAAAAAATCAAGCACAACGTACTTAATGCTAAATTCCATGCCCAAGAAGCAGACATCGTTGCCGATGCTGGTTTACCAGGCACAGTAACAATCGCAACTAACATGGCTGGTCGTGGTACTGATATCGTGTTAGGCGGTAACTGGAATAGCGAAGTTGAAAAACTTGAAAACCCAACTGATGAGCAAATTAAAGCGATTAAAGAAGCATGGCAAATTCGTCATGATGCAGTAATTGCTGCTGGTGGTTTACATATCATTGGTACTGAGCGTCACGAATCACGCCGTATCGATAACCAGTTACGTGGTCGTTCTGGCCGTCAAGGTGACGCCGGTTCAAGCCGTTTTTATCTATCGATGGATGACGCATTAATGCGTATCTTCGCTGGTGAACGCATGACTAATATGATGCGTAAACTAGGTATGCAACGTGGCGAAGCGATTGAGCATCCATGGGTTAATCGTGCCATTGAAAACGCGCAACGTAAAGTTGAAGCACGTAACTTTGATGTGCGTAAACAGTTGCTTGAATACGATGATGTAGCAAACGACCAACGTCGTGTTGTTTACTCACAACGTAATGAGTTGCTTGAAGAAGGCGATATTTCAGAGACGATCACGGTTATTCGTGGCGACGTATTGGGCAACACTATTGACCAATACATTGCACCACAAAGTTTAGCTGAAATGTGGGATATTCCGGGCCTTGAAGAGCGCTTAAAACAAGACTTCTTAATTGAGTTACCGATTACACAATGGTTAGCTGACGATAACAAACTTTACGAAGAAAAGTTACGTGAGCGTATTGAAGAGTCAGTAGAGCAAGCTTATAAACAGAAAGAGCAACAAGTTGGCGATTCTGTACTTCGTCAGTTTGAAAAAGCAATCATGCTACAAAGCTTGGATCAACATTGGAAAGATCACCTTGCTGCGATGGATCACCTTCGCCAAGGTATTCATTTACGTGGCTATGCGCAAAAGAATCCTAAGCAAGAGTACAAGCGTGAGTCGTTTGAGTTGTTCTCTGAAATGCTTGAGAACCTGAAAATTGATGTAGTTAGTATTTTAAGTAAAGTACAAGTACGTGCTGAAGAAGATGTTGAAAAAATTGAAGAGCAACACCGCCAAAGTGAAAATGCTCCTCGTGAATATCAACATGAAGAAGTTGAGCACGTAGGCGGCGAAGCACCAAAAGGTGCGGTCGTAACATCACGCGCAGAGCCAAAAGTTGGCCGCAACGAACCTTGCCCATGTGGCTCGGGTCAAAAGTTCAAACAGTGTTGTGGTAAGTTAAAATAACCAAATGTTATAATTAACAATTAAAAAGCGACGCCTGCGTCGCTTTTTTTGTTTGTAAGATTAAATATCGGGCGAGTGGCTTGCCACCGTGATATTCAATATTGTATCGGAGTTTGTGCGTCAGCAAGCTTAACGCCTACGGTGTTAAATTGTATTCTGGTGTTTAATCACTTGTAGGCGAGTGGCTTGCCACCGCGATATTCAATATTGTTTCGGTGTTTGTGCGTCAGCAAGCTTAACGCCTGCGGTGTTAAAGTTTATCTCGGTGTTAAATCACTTGTAGGCGAGTGGCTTGCCATCGCGATATTCAATATTGTTTCGGAGTTTGTGCGTCAGCAAGGTTAACGCCTACGGGTGTTGCATTTTACTCTGGTGTTTAATCACTTGTAGGCGAGTGGCTTGCCACCGCGATATTCAATATTGTTTCGGTGTTTGTGCGTCAGCAAGCTCAACGCCTACGGTGTTAAATTTTACTCTGGTGTTTGTGCGTCAGCAAGCTTAACGCTTACGGTGTTAAATTGTATTCTGGTGTTTAATCACTTGTAGGCGAGAGGCTTGCCACCGCGATATTAAATGTGGCTCGGTGTTGGTGCGTCAGCAAGCTTAACGCCTACGGGTGTTGCATTTTACTTTGGTGTTTAATTAATTGCTTGTAAGCGCGGCTTTATGCCGCGCGGTTTTAATAAAGGTATTATGATGAATAAAAAAATTGTGCATGTAGCGGTGGGGGTTATCAAAGCAGATAACACACTATTTATCTGTAAGCGCCCTGACGATAAACATCAAGGTGGTTTGTGGGAGTTTCCGGGCGGCAAAGTAGAAGCTGGCGAAACCGTATTCGAAGCACTAAAGCGCGAACTTCAAGAAGAAGTAGGTTTAACAATTAATAGTTCAAGCGAGCTGATGGTTATTGAGCATGATTATGGCGATAAATGTGTAAAACTCGACGTGCATTTAGTTACTGATTTTAGCGGCCAAGCCCATGGCGCAGAAGGTCAGCAAAGTGCATGGGTCGCGATTGATAAGTTAGACGATTACAATTTTCCTGCCGCCAACGTAGAGATTATCGAAAAAATAAAAGTGGATGTTTAAATTTACCTAGGCGAGTGGCTTGCCACCGCGTTTTTAAAATGTGGTGTGGTGTTTTGCGTCAGCAAGCTCAACGCCTACGGGTGTTAAATTTTACTTTGATGTTTAATTAATCACTTGTAGGCGAGTGGCTTGCCACCGCGTTTTAAAATGTGGTGTGGTGTTTTGCGTCAGCAAGCTCAACGCCTACGGGTGTTAAATTTTACTCTGGTGTCTAATTAATTACTTGTAGGCGAGTGGCTTGCCACCGCGTTTTTAAAATGTGTTGTGGTGTTTGTGCGTCAGCAAGCTTAACGCCTACGGTGTTAAAGTTTACTCTGATGTTTAATTGATCACTTGTAGGCGAGTGGCTTGCCACCGCGTTTTAAAATTCCGTGTTTATTAAGAAAGCTCAATCTTTACTGGAGGGATCTCGATTAATTGCTATATTTACTTGTAGTTAATTGGGGGAAAGTAATGGTTGATACAAGTAAGTGGACTAAAGGGCGATGCTCGATAATTAATCATTATTACTCAGTTACAATTTGTACTGAAAATAGAATGCAGCTTTTTTGTGATTTTGATAGTAGCTGTTTAATTATGAGGGAGTTACATTTTTTTTCGCATTCGGGAAACCTTAAGACAATTTGTTTTTCATTAATGCCTGATCACTTGCATTGGCTATTTCAGCTTAGAAATACTGATGATTTATCCAAAGTTATTGGTCAATTTAAAAGTATTACTACGATTAAATTGAACCGTTATTTACTTTCTAGCGGAAAAATTTGGCAAGCTAACTTTTATGATCACAAGCTTAGATCTGATGAAGATTTACTTAACCAAGCTAGATATATAGTTGCAAACCCGCTCAGGGCTGGCTTGGTTAAAAGTGTGGGTGATTATCCATTTTGGAATTGTGTATATTTAAACTAATCACAGTACATCTAATCTACTCTTTCGTAATATGCCACCGCGTTTTAAATGTGGTGTGGTGTTTTGCGTCAGCAAGCTTAACGCCTACGGGTGTTAAATTTTACTTTGATGTGTAATTTATTACTTGTAGGCGAGTGGCTTGCCACCGCGTTTTAAATGTGGTGTGGTGTTTTTGCGTCAGCAAGCTCAACGCCTACGGTGTTAAATTGTATTCTGGTGTTTAATTACTTGTAGGCGAGTGGCTTGCCACCGCGTTTCAAAATGTGGCGTGGTGTTTTTGCGTCAGCAAGCTCAACGCCTACGGGTGATAAATTTTACTTTGATGTTTAATTAATTACTTGTAGGCGAGTGGCTTGCCACCGCGTTTTTAAAATGTGTTGTGGTGTTTTGCGTCAGCAAGCTTAACGCCTACGGGTGTTAAATTTTACCTGGTGTCTAATTAATTACTTGTAGGCGAGTGGCCTGCCACCGCGTTTTAAAATGTGTTGTGGTGTTTTGCGTTAGCAAGCTTAACGCCTACGGGAGTTAAGTTGTACTTTGGTGTTAAATTAATTACTTGTAGGCGAGTGGCTTGCCACCGCGAAAAGAGTTGTTTTTTTAGATAATTTGGTGTGCTGTGCTTTTTAGACTATATTTTAAGCAAGGATAATTTTAGGAATAAGCATGCGCGAGAACCTTCCTGTCACGAAGACTGAAAGAACATTTCCAGATGATTCTAAGCTCATTTCTGTAACAGACTTAAAAGGTCAAATTGTTGATTGTAATGATGAGTTTGTAGCCATTAGTGGTTTTACTAAAGAGCAATTAATAGGTCAGCCCCACAATATTATTCGTCATCCAGATATGCCCTCTCTTGCTTATAAAGTTATGTGGGAGCATTTAAAAGCTGGGAAGTCTTGGATGGGCTTAGTTAAAAATCGTTGTAAAAATGGTGATTTTTATTGGGTTGATGCTTATATAACTCCTGTGACTGAGGGTGGTAAGGTCACGGGTTATGAGTCGGTGCGTTCTTGTCCTAGCAGAACTGATGTTAAGCGGGCAGAGGCGCTATATAAAAACATAGTAAAGAATAGCAAACAGCTAAGTTTGCCGATTGCGGTGGAAAATATCGCTTTGATTATTGTCACTATTGCATCAGTGTTGTTATTTACTATGGGTTGGCAAAGTCCGGCATTATTGCTTTTTATTGCTGCTATTTTAGGTTATGTAATATGGGGACTAGTAGCCAAAAAACGTATGGTTAATGCACTTTATGAAATGTTATCAGGGGCATTTTCTCATTCACTGGCGGTTAGCAGTTACACTGATGACACGGGGGAGTTGGGTCATTTAAAAGTGGCAATTAAAAGTCAACAAGCACACTTAGGAGCTGTGATCACACGGATTGAGAATGAGTCAAAAAGAGTGTCGCAGCAGTCAGATATTGGTGAACGCTTAACCAAGACCATGCTTGATAAAATTGAGCAACAGCAAAATGAAACCATGCAAGCTGCGGCGGCAATGAATCAAATGGCCACCACGATTGCTGATGTGGCAAAGCATGTTACTGATACCGCATCACATGCTGATATTGCAAACGAATTGACTATTAAAGGCGGTCAAATTGCGAATGCCACACAGCAAGCTATTGAACAGCTCCGCGATACTGTTCTTGAAATCAGCGAATCCGTACAGCGAGTTTCTGAGCAAACCAAAAATATTGCCGAAGCTGCGCAAATAATCGAACAAATTGCTGAACAAACCAATTTATTAGCACTCAATGCCGCCATTGAAGCTGCGCGTGCTGGTGAGCAAGGGCGTGGCTTCGCAGTGGTAGCCGATGAAGTTCGTAATTTAGCTAAACGTACTCAAGATTCCACTAAAGATATTTATGACATAGTGAATGAATTAACAACACGGGCTACAAGAGCTGTCGATGTTGCAGAAAAAGGTGGTAAAAATGCCCAGCATGGTCTTAATCAAGTGCTGCAAAGTAGCGAAATGCTTCAAGGTGTATCTGAAGCTGTAGGTGAAATTGCGAGTATGTCGACCCAAATGGCGACTGCTGTTGAACAACAGTCACATGTTGCTGAGGACGTGAATCAGCAAATTCTTCGCATTTCAGAGTTAGCTAATTACAGCTTTACTGATGCAAAAGATACCGCTGAGGCTATTTCATTATTAAAAACAGTATCGGAGGCGCTGCACGAGCTAGTGGTAAGGTTTAAATAATCAGCCTGAGCTTCAGATAATAAATTAATACGTTTGTAAGTTTTTTTAACCCAATCTTAGATAATCAATGATTGCTAAAGCAGTGTGATAGATAACCGTATTAGAGTTTTGATACGAATTGTTACATATTCGATTTTATTGTTGCTCCGATGAGGTTTATGATGGGATCAGCGAGCAGCTTATTATTAAGCTGCTTAAACGGTTTGTATTATCAACAATAATGATTTACGGGATTCCCATGAAAAAAATATCGCTCACTGCAGCAAGTATTGCACTTGCGCTGGGCCTAGTTGGCTGTGGTGAACAACAAGATGTTAAAGCGCCAGAAAGCAATGCTGTTAGTGAAGTGAAAACAGCTCTTAATTCAGGTATTGAATTAGCAAATATAGATAAGTCGGTCCGTGCGCAGGATGATTTTTATTATCACGTTAATGGTCAATGGTTGGCGACGACTGAAATCCCTGGTGATAAATCAAATTACGGTTCATTCTCACAATTGTATGACGACTCGCAAGCCGCAATGAAAACAGTGCTTGAACAAGCGGCTGCTAATACAGCTGCTAAAGCTGGAACTGATGAATATAAGCTAGGTGCGTTCTTTAAGAGTTACATGAATGAAGCCAAGCGTGATGAATTAGGTGTAACACCGCTAAATGGCCCGTTAACTGCTATTGATGGTGTTAAAAATAAGTCTGATTTAGTTGCACTTATGGCGCAAATACGTATTCAAGGTGGCGCGGTGCCATTTGGTTGGTATGTAAATAATGATGCTAAGAACTCGAGTGAAAATGCATTATATGCGTATCAATCAGGCCTTGGCTTACCGGATCGTGATTATTATTTAAAAGATGACGAAAAGTTCACTAAAATTCGTGCCGCATACCAAGTTTACATTGCTGACGTTCTAAAACGCGCTGGTGTAGAAAAAGCCGATGAAGCTGCTAAAGCAATTATTGCACTTGAAACCAGTATTGCTGATGCACAGTGGACGCGTGTTGAAAGTCGTGATGCTACAAAGTCTTATAACAAAATGAGCGTGAGTGATGCAAGTAAGCTAACAGGTGAGTTTGACCTTGCTGAATACTTCAAAGCGTCTGGTGTAAATGTACAAGATATTATCGTCAGTCAGCCTAGCTACTTTGAAAAATTTGCCGATATTTATAAAACAACAGATCTTGAAACGTGGCAACAATATCTTAAATTTCATTTAGTAAGTAACTACGCTGGTATATTAGATAAAGATCTGGTTGATTTAAACTTTAACTTTTACAGCACCACATTACGCGGCGTAAAAGAGCAAACACCGCTTTGGAAACAAGCCGTGGATGCATCAAATGAAGTGTTAGGTGAAATTTTAGGAAAAGTGTACGTTAAAGACAATTTCCCGCCAGAAGCAAAAGCGCGCATGGAAGAGTTAGTTGATAACGTGATCAAAGGCTATGGCGTTGCGATTGAAAATCTTGAGTGGATGAGCCCTGAAACCAAGCTTGCTGCGAAAGAAAAGCTCGACAAATTTACCCCAAAAATTGGCTACCCTGATAACTGGAAAGACTATTCACAGTTAAGCATTAATGCGGATGATTTAGTTGGTAACTATATTCGTCATAGTGAATGGGCTTATGCTGATATGATTGACAAGCTAGGCAAGCCAGTGGATCGTTCTGAATGGCACATGACACCACAAACAGTAAATGCTTACTATAACCCGGTGAATAACGAAATTGTATTTCCTGCGGCAATTTTACAACCACCATTTTTTAACCTTGAAGCTGATGATGCGGTTAACTACGGTGCAATTGGTGCGGTAATTGGTCACGAGTTAGGCCATGGTTTTGATGACCAAGGTGCTAAGTATGATGGTGATGGTAATTTACGTGATTGGTGGAGCGAGTCAGACCTTAAACAGTTTGAAGAGCGCACTGGTCAGTTAGTTGCACAGTATAACGAGTATCAACCATTTGCAGATGCCAGCGTTAATGGTCAATTGACCTTAGGTGAGAATATTGGCGATTTAGGTGGCCTAACGGTTGCTTTCACTGCTTATCAGTTATCGCTAGGTGGCGATAAAGCGCCAGTGATTGATGGTTATACCGGTGATCAGCGCTTCTTTATGGGCTGGTCGCAAATTTGGCGTCGTAAATACCGTGACGAAGAGCTACGTAACCGCCTAATGACAGATCCGCATTCACCAAGCCATTACCGCGTGATCGGTATCTTGTCGAATATGCCTGAGTTTTATCAAGCATTTGACGTTAAAGAAGGCGACAAAATGTATATCAAACCAGCTGATCGCGTAAAAATTTGGTAATTAGTTTTTATTAGTTTGATGATTAAACGGTGGCTTAGGCCGCCGTTTTTGTTTTGAGGGGGAGTAAAAGGTTAAAGAGAAAGGGGCTAGGTGCTAGGGAAGTGACTAGGAGCGCGTTGCTCGAAGCCCATGGCATTTACCCTCATTGTCTTCTCTTTGTGCGTCAGCAAGCTTAACGCCTACGGTGTTAAAGTTTACTTTGATGTTTAATTAATTACTTGTAGGCGAGTGGCTTGCCACCGCGTTTCAAAATGTGGTGTGGTGTTTGTGCGTCAGCAAGCTTAACGCCTACGGTGTTAAAGTTTACTTTGATGTGTAATTAATCACTTGTAGGCGAGTGGCTTGCCACCGCGTTTTAAATGTGGCTCGGTGTTGGTGCGTCAGCAAGCTCAACGCCTACGGTGTTAAATTTTACTTTGATATGTAATTTATTACTTGTAGGCGAGTGGCTTGCCACCGCGTTTTAAATGTGGCTCGGTGTTGGTGCGTCAGCAAGCTCAACGCCTACGGTGTTAAAGTTTATCTCGGTGTTAAAGTTTACTTTGGTGTCTAATTAATCACTTGTAGGCGAGTGGCTTGCCACCGCGTTTTTAAAATGTAGCTCGGTGTTTGTGCGTCAGCAAGCTTAACGCCTACGGGTGTTAAATTGTACTTTGGTGTTTAATTAATTACTTGTAGGCGAGTGGCTTGCCACCGCGTTTTTAAAATGTAGCTCGGTGTTTGTGCGTCAGCAAGCTCAACGCCTACGGTGTTAAATTTTATTTGATGTTTAATTAATTACTGGTAGGCGAGTGGCTTGCCACCGCGATATTCAATATTGTTTCGGTGTTTATGCGTCAGCAAGCTTAACGCCTACGGGTGTTAAATTTTACTTTGATGTCTAATTAATTACTTGTAGGCGAGTGGCTTGCCACCGCATTTTAAATGTGGAACGGTGTTTGTGCGTCAGCAAGCTTAACGCCTACGGGAGTTAAGTTGTACTTTGATGTTTAATTAATTACTGGTAGGCGAGTGGCTTGCCACCGCATTTTTAATGTGGCGTGGTGTTTGTGCGTCAGCAAGCTTAACGCCTACGGGTGTTAAATTTTACTTTGATGTGTAATTTATTACTTGTAGGCGAGTGGCTTGCCACCGCGAAAGGTTAAAAAAAGGTACTGGATGCTAGGGAAGTGACTAGGTGCTAGGCTAGAACCTATCCCCTAAAACCTAGCTCCGATAGCTAGATCTGGCGGTTGAAACTGGTAAACTCAGCTTTATTAAACGTTAAAGCTGATTAAAAATGAAAAAACATCATCTAAGTTTAGTCGTCCTCGCGGGTGGCTTGGGTACTCGCTTTGGTGGCAATAAACAAATCGCTGAGATTGCTGGGTTGGGTTGTACCATTATGGAGTTGAGTATTGCTGATGCTGTTGCCGCAGGAGTAACTCAGGTTGTATTAGTGATCAATCAGGCTGTGCGCAGCGAGATTGAGCAAGTGATTTTACCGCGCTTACCAATGGGGATTGATGTTGTGTTGGTTGAACAACGCATTGATTTAGTGCCAGAACAATTCCAATTACTTGCACAACAGCGAAGTAAGCCTTGGGGCACCGGGCATGCTTTATTATGCGCTAAAGATCATGTTCATAACCCCGCGATCGTCATCACAGCCGATGATTATTATGGCGCGTCGTCATTTTTATTACTCGCTGAACATTTTAAAAACCTGACTAGTTGGGCTATGGTGGGTTACCCAATTATTGATACTTTGTCAGATCAAGGAGGGGTGAATAGAGGCGTATGCCAAGTTAAAAATAACCAATTAATTGATGTTGTTGAGTATTTAAATATTCAGCACGAGAACGGTCAAATAATGGGTGACAATCCGCAGGGGCTCCGTGAGAAAATTGCCGTGGATGCGTTGGCATCAATGAGTTTTTGGGCAATTACGCCAACATTTTTTGACTGCCTAGAAGCAGGCTTTGACGAGTTTCTGCAAAAGTATGACAACGGTGTCAGAATGGAGTATTATTTACCCGATCAAGTTCAACAAGCGATCACATCTAATCAACAAATAGTTACCATATATACCGCAAAAGAGTCGTGGTATGGAGTGACTTATAAATCAGAATTACAGGATGTTACAGGTAAATTATATGAATTACGTCACGGATGAACTAGCCCCGATCTTGCCTTTTCCAGGGCACAACAATAGCGAAGTAAGTATGAAGTCAAATTCCATTGCGGTTTACTTGTCTGAGAGTTTTGGTCTTGGTAGTGAAAAAATCAGCATGAAGCCAATTGGTAGTGGTCACATAAATAGCACTATGCTATTAACTGCACCAAAAAAATCATTAGTTGTTCAAAAACTAAATACCGAGGTTTTTCCTGAACCAGATATGTTAGTTAAAAATGCTCGTTTAATTGAACGTCATTTAACTAAAAAACGTCAATTAGGCGAGTATGATTTAGCAATCATCCGCCATGTTCCTACAGTTGAAAATAACTATTTAGTTGATTGTGATAACGGTGTTTGGCGCGCACTCGAATTTATTGGCGGCAGTTATAGTGAAGATGTAGTTTTAAATACTTCACAAGCGCAAACTGCAGCCAATGCATTTGGTCAATTTGCTGTTGCTTTAGAAGATTTTGATGCCAAGCAACTACATCATGTTATTCCTGATTTTCATAATTTAGCGATGCGCGCTGAAAAGCTCAAAGCTGTGGTTGCAAAAGATCCACAGCAGCGCTTAGCCAGCTGCCAAGCTGACGTTGATTTTTGTTTCGCGCAATTTGGCTTAATTGATGAGCTTAAAGCATTGACGGGCATTGTACCGGTTCGACCATGTCATAATGATACTAAAATTAATAATATGCTGTTTTGTAATACATCAAATGATGCCAAAGCAGTGATTGATTTAGACACCTGTATGCCTGGTTATTGGTTGTATGATTTTGGTGATATGGTGCGTACTTTTTGCTCTCCTGAACAAGAAGATTCAACGGATTTAGCTAATGTATGTGTGCGTGAAGAGATTTTTGCAGCGGTAGTCAAAGGTTATGTAGAGCCTTTGAAAGACTTGATTACCGAACAAGAAAAACAAAGCTTTTGGTTAGGCACCAAAGTAATGACCTTTATGATTGGCCTACGTTTTTTAACGGATTACATTGACGGTGATCATTATTTTTCAATCAAGCATGCTAACCATAACTTAGAACGTGCGCAAAATCAGTTTGCTTTATATCGTGATATTCTCGCAAAAAAAACCACGCTTAAAGCTATTTTAAGAGATGTGTGATTTTTTCAGTTAAAGGGCTAGGTTGTAGGTTTTAGGGGGAAGTGAAATATCTTCTCACTAACACTCATTCACTTCTCTTTGTGCAAAAATGGTTTTCGTAGGAGCCGGCTTTAGCCGCGAACGAAAGATTTAAAAGATTCATTCACAAATAGTTTAAGAGGCGCGTTTAAAATTGCGCGAGGTAAACTCCTGCCTACGGTTGGCATTGGTGCTTGGGTTGTCGTAGGCGCGGCTTATAAAATTCATGGCTAAAGCCATTTCCTACATCGTCGATTGAGATTGGTTAAATACCAAGAGTTAAGGTTAATTCTAACCCCTTATTTTCCTATGCTATCCATCCCCATCTGCTTTACCTCCCAAGCTGTTTTAGGTAAGTTAAAACTAGATTAGTTCTAGGATAATAATAATGAAGCAGTTTAATCGTCGAGATTTTTTAAAAGCCGCGAGTGCTACGGCAGCGGCTAGTGTGATTTCAGGATGTGCCACGGGTACTCAAAGTGGCGTTATTACTCCCCCAGCGCAAGGGCGCTCTGTAATTGGTCTTGTCGCGCCAAAAATGGATGTAGTACGGGTTGGGTTTATAGGCTTAGGGCAGCGTGGTTTTGGCCACGTAAAGCGTATGAGTCATATTGCTGGTACAGAAATTAAAGCAATATGTGATACCCATGACGAAGTATTACAGCGTTCAGCTAACTACCTCACTGACAAAGGGTTGACTAAGCCTGCACTTTATACTGGTGCTGATAATGCCTATCAAGCAATGCTTAATCGCGATGATATTGATATTGTGATTATTTCTACGCCATGGTCATGGCATGCACCGATGGCAATCGATACCATGAATAGCGGCAAGCATGCTTTTGTTGAAGTGCCATTAGCATTGACGGTTGAAGAAATGTGGCAACTAGTTGATACCGCTGAGCGCACGCAAAAGAACTGTATGATGATGGAAAATGTCAACTATGGTCGTGATGAGTTAATGGTATTGAATATGGTTCGCCAAGGCGTGTTTGGTGAGCTGCTACATGGTGAGGCGGCGTATATTCATGAATTACGTTGGCAAATGAAAGAAGTGGAGCATAAAACTGGTTCTTGGCGTACCGCTTGGCATGCAAAACGAAACGGTAATTTGTATCCAACGCACGGTTTAGGCCCTGTGTCACAATATATGAATATTAATCGCGGCGATCGGTTTGATTTTTTAACCTCGATGAGTTCACCTGCACTGGGCCGTAGCGCCTATGCAAAGAAAGAATTTCCAGCCGATCATCAACGTAATCAGCTTAATTATATTGCTGGCGATATGAATACCACGCTTATCAAAACAGTAAAAGGGCGCAGTATTATGGTTCAACATGATACCACTACGCCACGGCCGTACTCGCGCCATAATTTAATTCAAGGCACTAACGGTGTGTTTGCTGGTTTTCCAAATCGTATTGCGCTGGAAGATGGTGGTTCGAAGAGCTTCCATGAGTGGGATTACGAAATGGCTGATTGGTATAAAAAATACGACCACCCACTGTGGACCAAAATGGGCGAAGAGGCAGAGCGTAACGGCGGCCATGGCGGCATGGACTTCTTAATGTTTTGGCGGATGATTTATTGTTTACGTAATGGCGAGGCGCTTGATCAAGATGTTTACGACGGCGCGGCTTGGTCTGTTATATCGCCGCTATCGGCACAGTCAGTTAGTAATCGTAGTGCGTCAATTGATATTCCAGATTTTACCCGCGGGGCATGGCAAAGTGCCAAACCGCTAGGAATAGTTGGTTAAATGCTAAGAGCTGCGCGAGGCAAACTCGCGCATATTGTATTTGCGTCAGCAAGCTCAACGCCTACGGGTGTTAAATTTTATCTCGGTGTTAAATTTACTTTGATGTTTAATTAATTACCTGTAGGCGAGTGGCTTGCTACCGCGTTTTGAAATGTGCTCTGGTGTTTTTGCGTCAGCAAGCTCAACGCCTACGGGTGTTAACGTTTATCTCGGTGTTAAATTTACTTTGATGTTTATTACTTACTTGTAGGCGAGTGGCTTGCCACCGCATTTTGAAATGTGGTGTGGTGTTTTTGCGTCAGCAAGCTTAACGCCTACGGTGCTAAAGTTTATCTCGGTGTTAAATTTACTTTGATGTTTAATTAATTACCTGTAGGCGAGTGGCTTGCCACCGCGTTTTAAATGTGGCGTGGTGTTGGTGCGTCAGCAAGCTTAATGCTTACAGGGTTTTAATTTGCTGCGAGGGAGGCGTTACTGCTTACTAAACGGTAACTGCCTATAAATAGCGGGTGTTTCTACCCAGACTGAATATAGGCAATTCATTACTACACTAAATGTAGTTTAGCGCATGATACTTTCTTTAAGATATTGAAATAGCTCTTTATAGCCTTTAGCTGGCTTTTCAATTTTTACTTCTTTTGCCGCATTACGCACCAATTGACGTAACTTTTGACGATCAATAGTCGGGTATTGCTCAATGGTTTGATTGACTAAATCATCACCTTGGGCAATTAAATCATCGCGTAATTGCTCAATCTTTTTAATCATCACTTCGGCTTGATTATTTTTATTCAGCATAATGTCGATAATAGCGTTGATCTCTTCGATATTCTCAACGGTACGTAAAGTTTTTGCGATGTAATTTAAGTGACGACGATATGCATCACTTTTGTTACTGATTTTGTCTGCAACAACCATTGCCGCTTTTAAATCGTCATTTAAGGGTAAGCGCTCGCGCTGTTTTTTCCCCATTTTGGCAATTTCAGCACCTAACTGATGAAACTCTTGCGCTTCGCGCTTGAGCTCACTTTTTGATATATAGATAATTTCTTCTTCAATTTCAGCAGGCTTGCCTTTTTTCTTCGCCATGGGGTACTCATATGATAACGTTAACTGCAGTCATTATACCCAAACCACCTCAAGATGCGAGTTTCAGTTGGAGTTAAAAGCGATTTAGGCAAGGCATTGATTGCAAGTAATAGTGGTTCTATTGTTAAAATCAATAACGCAGTATAAATCGCTTTTAAACCAACCCGTTGGGCGTTTCACAGGCACTTACTCTCATCGTTGTTACTTCTTAAAAGGGATTGCCATTCTTGCAAAGTAACGCCTTGATATTAAGCCCCTGTGAAACGCTGAATTCTGTATCTTGAGGTGGCTTGGGTATATACGTGATTCTTTTAATGATTAATATTAGCTGATGCAATGCAGTGAGTGTGTTAGCATTTAAGTATTATGATTGCGCATGCAAAACGCTCCAAGCTCAGGACTAAAAATATGAAAAGCCAACAGCAAGATCCTATTTATACTCAAATTTCTCAAATAAAAGATGCCGTTGCAGAGGTTTTAGAACACGCGAAAAAACTCGGTGCTACTGGCGCTGAAGCGGCGATGTCGAGCACCTCAGGTTTATCAGTTAGTACCCGCATGGGTGAAGTCGAGACCATTGAATTTAACCAAGATGGTGGGCTGGGGATCAGTGTGTACGTTGGTAATCACAAAGGCTCTGCGTCAACAGCTGATTTAAACCCAAAAACACTGCGTACAGTGGTAGAGAAAGCCATTGATATCGCCAAGTTTACTTCAGATGATCCACATAATGGCGTAGCCGATAAAGACCTACTTGAATTTGCTCCGCTTGATTTGGATTTATACCACCCGTGGGATGTCAGCCCTGAGCAGGGCATTGAATTGTGTCATGCTGCAGAGCAAGCGGCGCTAAATGCCGATGCACGTATTGTTAATTCAGATGGCGCCAGTTTTTCATCGCATCAAGGTTTACGTGTGTATGGTAATAGCCATGGTCTTATTACAGGTTACCCGCGTACTCGCCACAGCATTAGTACTATGGTGATTGGTAAAGATGGTGAGCAAATGCAGCGGGATTCAGCTTATACCGTAGCGCGAGACCAAGCTGGTTTGAAAGATGCTGCGGCAGTAGGTTTAGAGGCTGCGAGTGAAACTCTTGCTAAGCTCAATAGCAAAAAATTAGGTACCATGAAAGTCCCAGTTGTTTTTCGTGCAGATATCGCTAATTCATTGTTTGGTCACTTGGTGTCTGCAATAGGTGGTGGTGCGCTGTATCGTAAATCGAGCTTTTTGTTGGATAGCCTTGGCACGCAAGTATTTAATAAGTGCGTTAATATTTCAGAGCGCCCGCATATTTTAAAAGGTTTAGCGTCTTCACCATTCGATAGTGAAGGGGTAAAAACTATCGACCGTGAAATCATTCAAGGTGGTGATCTGCAAACTTACTTATTAGCGAGCTACGCAGCCCGAAAAATGAATATGACACCTACCGGTCATGCTGGTGGTATTCATAACTGGTTAGTAGAACAAACTCATGCTGACTTAGCTGCGTTGTTAAAAACGATGGGCACTGGTTTATTGGTCACTGAATTAATGGGCCAAGGCGTTAATACCGTAACCGGTGATTACTCGCGTGGTGCTGCCGGTTTTTGGGTTGAGAATGGCGAAATACAATATCCTGTAAGCGAAATTACCATCGCTGGTAAACTGCAAGATATGTTTAAAGGCATCAGCGGTATAGGTGGTGACATAGAGCGTCGTGGTGGAATTCAAACCGGTTCGGTATTGATTGAACAAATGCAGATTGCGGGAAGTTAGGTTAAAGCTTTAAGTCTTAAGCTATAAGTTTTAATTTGCGTAGGCGCGGCATTATACCGCGCTGTTTTATTTAGACGTTAGATGGAGCTAGTCTCTGCCTTTAGCCTTTAACCTAGTACCTTTCAATTATTAAATCTTTTATAAAAAACACTTTACCTCAACGTTGCTTGAGGTTTTATTGTGGCTTTAATTACTTAAATAAAGGAATTTAATTATGTATTTAGAGCATGTAAATTTGGTAGTCGATGATGTTGAAGCTATGCTGCACTTTTATAAGGCGGCTTTTCCGTACTGGTCTATAAGAAGTCAAGGCGAAGGGGAGTGGTACGGTAAACCACGAAAATGGTTACACTTTGGCGATGATTTTCAGTATTTAGCATTGAGTGATCATGGTGAACAACATAACCGTGACTTAACCGGACATCAAGTTGGCTTAGCGCACTTTGCTTATGTTACGAATAATATTGCTGCAGTAATTTCGCGTTTAGAAAGCGCTGGTTACAGTATTGATAAGCCAGGTGCGGTAAATCCCTTTCGTAAAAATGTGTATTTTATTGACCCCGCAGGGTTTGAAATAGAGTTTGTTGAATATTTAAGTGACATTCCTAGTGAGCGTAATAATGATTTATAACATTAGTTTCGCGTCAGCAAGCTTAACGCCTACGGGTGTTAACGTTAATCTCAGTGTTTAATTACTCACTTGTAGGCGAGTGGTTTGCCACCGCGTTTTGAAATGTACTCTGGTGTTTGTGCGCCAGCAAGCTCAACGCCTACGGGTTTTAACGTTTATCTCGGTGTTAAATTACTTGTAGGCGAGTGGCTTGCCACCGCGTTTTGAAATGTGCCCTGGTGTTTGTGCGCCAGCAAGCTCAACGCCTACGGGTTTTAACGTTTATCTCGGTGTTAAATTACTTGTAGGCGAGTGGCTTGCCACCGCGATATTCAATATTATTTCGGTGTTTTTGCGTTAGCAAGCTTAACGCCTACGGGTGTTAACGTTAATCTCAGTGTTTAATTACTCACTGTAGGCGAGTGGGTTGCCACCGCGTTTCAAAATGTGGCGTGGTGTTTTCGCGTCAGCAAGCTTAACGCCTACGGGTGTTAACGTTAATCTCAGTGTTTAATTACTCACTGTAGGCGAGTGGCTTGCCACCGCGATATTCAATATTGTTTCGGTGTTTTTGCGTCAGCAAGCTTAACGCCTACGGATGTTAAGCTTTAACTGTGTTTTATCCATTAATGTTTATTGATATCTTGCCAACTGGTTTTAAGGCTGTTGGCGAATGAGACAAACTTTTCTTTAATGGTGCGCTTAATTTTAATTTCCACAGAGCCCAGAATAACTTTTCCTTCGATAGTAATGGTTGGCCCTTGGTGTTTATTCAGTGACACTGATTTGTTTTCAACACTACCAATAATACTGAACAGTTTTGATACAACATTGACGTGTTCTGGCACATAAATTTCATCATTGCCTAGTAAGCAATTGACATGGATGGTGATATTTTGATGCTGAAATATGGCGTCAGTGAAATCAAGTTCAATAGATCCAAGTAAGTTCGTCAGGTGGATTTCTTTTGGTACTACCCATTGCCCACTGCGCTCGTTTGATCCTAAGATACTTCGCAAGTGCAATGTTTCATCGCTGCTTTTATTACTATAGTTTGGGCTAAACTGCGCACGTTTTTCCCACTGGTAATTACTATCGGTTGTTAGTTCTAGGTCACTTACCAAATCAATTAAGCTTTGGTTATCTTTCGCAGCCATTGCCTGATCTAATCGACGTTCAAAAGCATCAGCTGAAATAACAGCATGACTGTAGTTATATATTAATTGATCAATAACTTGTTCACGCACTTGCTCAATTGGGCGATCTTCTAATTTTACAGTCATGATGTATTCCTTATAAGTGATGCTGTTGGTGTATTTTACGATTGCTCGGTACTGCAATAGTTAAAGCAAAGCTTAGGCCATTTATTAATTAGCTTAGTAATCAATAATTTAAATTTATTTTCGTTAGGTGCGCTTGTTATATTAACGACAGATTAACGAATAATGCTATTAAATGGTTAATTTTGCAACGACCAGAATAAATTACCGAGCAGTCTGTAAATAATTACCAAGACTAAAGCTAGTACTATATAAAAATAGATGTAAGCGATTGATTTTAATTGTTTTAAAAGTTGGCTTGATGTTCGCATTAATCATATTGTCTTTAATCAAAAGGAGAAAGATTATGAAAACATTTAACAAATCTATTATTGCAGCGTTAGTTCTTGGTACAACCGCTATGGGGGCTCAAGCAAATAGCTGGGAAAATGAAAGTAAAGATGCTTGGATTGATGGTAAGGCAGAAACGGTTCTGTTAATGAACACTAACTTAAACAACTTTGACATTAACACTGATGTAAAAAATGGCAAGGTTGTACTAACTGGTAAAGTTGAAAGTGAGCTTGATAAAGAGTTAGCGGAAGAGCTTATCTTAAGTCTAGATGGTGTAACTGATGTGGATAACGAGCTAACGGTCGTTAAAAACACGGATACAAAAAGCAAGAAGATGAAATCAGATAGCACAGAAAGTGATTTAACGGATGCTAAAATTACTACCGTTATTACAACACGCTATTTGTTTAACTCTGAAGTAGGCGGTACGGATATTGACGTAGATACCGATAAAGGTGTGGTAACGCTAAATGGTACTGTTGGTTCGGATGCTGAAAAACAGCTAGCGGTGAAAATTGCTAAGAATGCTGAAGATGTTCGCGATGTAGTTGATAACTTAACTATTGTAGCTGAATAATCTATAAGCCACGAATGCCCAGTTATGCTGGGCTTTCTTATACAAATTTCAGGGAGTGAGAGTCATGGATTTAATACGAATTATATTTTCAGTGCTTATTCCACCACTTGGTGTATTTTTACAAGTTGGTTTAGGTGCTCAATTTTGGATTAATATTTTGTTAACATTACTAGGGTATATTCCTGGTCTAATACATGCAATTTATATAATCGCACGTCGTTAGAGTCACAGTGTTAAATATAACAAGGATGAACAGCCAATAGATGGCAAGGAGTAACATTATGGATAACGTATTAAGGAAAAACCAACAAGGGATCGTAAAAAGCGCAAAGCCACTTTGGACGGCACAACAATGGAAGGAGCTAATGAATAGCGCATCAAGGAGCGAAGTAAAAGCAGCAAGGAATGGGCTTTAAATATCAGAGTATATAAATATCAAATACTAGAAGGATTTTGCTAGGATGTTATATATCAAAATTATAAGTGCATGTTGTTATTTTCATTAAGAACATCCACTTATAACCTTCCCCAAGAATGTTTAACCTCTCATTTTATTATAGTCATAGACTGGTCAATCACCGCGTTTTGAAATGTGCCCTGGTGTGTTTGCGTCAGCAAGCTCAACGCCTACGGGTGTTAACGTTAATCTCAGTGTTTAATTAATTACTTGTAGGCGAGTGGCTTGCCGCCGCGTTTTGAAATGTGCTCTGGTGTTTGTGCGTCAGCAAGCTTAACGCCTAGAGGTGTTAACGTTTATCTCGGTGTTAAATTTACTTTGATGTTTATTACTTACTTGTAGGCGAGTGGCTTGCCACCGCGTTTTAAATGTGGCTCCGTGTTGATGCGACAGCAAGCTCAACGCCTACGGTGTTAAGGTTCATCTCGGTGTTAAATCACTTATAGGCGAGTGGCTTGCCACCGCGTTTTAAATGTGGCTCGGAGTTTGTGCGTCAGCAAGCTTAACGCCTACGGGTGTTAAATTTTTGGGTTTATCGTAGGCGGGGCTTTATGCCGCGCGGTTGATAACATTCATGGCTAAAGCCATTGCCTAAGTTGGCGGGTGAGGTTGATGTAACGCTAAGAGATGCGCGAGGTAAACTCGCGCCTACGATGGGTCAATTTTTTAACCTTGAACCTACCACCTTTAACTAATTTTTAACTACACCAACAACCATGTCGCAGTGCCTAGGAAGGCGAATATCCCTACAATATCGGTTACGGTTGTCAGTACCACGCTGCCAGCTAATGCAGGATCAATTTTCATTTTTTTCAATAGCAGCGGAATACTGGCACCGGCGATACCTGCGGCTACTAAGTTCATAAACATGGCAAAGGCGAGTACGCCGCCAAGCTTAAAGTCCCATTGCCAAATAGCAACAACACCGGCAATTAAAATAGACCAAACAATCCCGTTTATTGCGCCGATTGCAAGCTCTTTGATCAGTAAAAAGCGTTGGTTAGTTTGGTTGATATGACCCACTGCAATACCACGTATTACGAGTGTTAATGTTTGGCTGCCCGCAACACCACCCATGGATGGCACTATACCGTTGAGTACTGCTAGAATAGGTAAAATTGCTAAAGTGTTTTCAAAGAAGCTTGCCACAATCGCAGCAAGTAGCGCGGTTAACAAGTTAACGCCAAGCCAAATTGAGCGCTTTTTCGAACTTTTTAACACCGGAGCAAAGGTATCTTCTTCATCATCAAGACCGGCTAGGCTTAATAAGCTATGCTCGGCGTCTTCACGGATAACGTCAACGATATCATCGATGGTGATACGGCCAAGTAGATGGTCATTATCATCAACCACTGGGGCTGATATCCAGTTATGACGTTCAAACAGTTGTGCTACATCGGTTTCATCCATCGAAATGAGGATAGATTCACAATCTTCATCCATTAAGTCGCGAATGATTTTATCTGGCGAGTTAGTCAACAAGGTCGTTAACGACATGGCACCTATAAAGCAGTTATGTTTATCAACAACATAAAGATCATCGGTACCTTCTGGTAGCTCACCACGTAAACGTAAGTAGCGCAGTACTACGTCGATAGTGACATCAGGGCGGATGGTCACTGTATCGGTGTTCATCAGCGCGCCAGCAGAGCGCTCTTGATAAGAGAGTGCTTGAGTTGCACGTTCTCGATCTTGGCTGTCCATGGCACTAACAACGTCTTTGTAGACGGTATCAGGTAGGCTACGTAGTACTTCCCCTAGATCATCGTGACTCATGTCCTCAGTTGCCGCAGCGATGTGCTTCGGCTCCATTTGGGCAATGATCCCTAAACGAACATCTTCTGATAGTTCTTCAAGTACGTCACCTTGTACATCTGGATCAACCAGTTGCCATAATAAGGTACGAATCTTATGCGGGGATGACTCGAGTAATAATGCGGTGTCACACGGAGCTGTTTTTGCCAACATACGCCTTACTTGAACAAATTGACCACTGTTAAGTGACTTGGTCACTTGTTTTAGTTGTTGTAGTGGGTAATCTTGTTCAAAAGCTTCTGGCATTGGCGTCCTTAAAAAATTAATACACTTGATAGGTAGGGTAACTGTTGTTGATAATTAACGCGCTTGGTCTGTTTAATTAACGACTTTATTCAGTTTAACGCAATTTAGTGGTACTGACTACGAGCTATTCTTGTTCGTTAAAGCGTTGTGCGATCAACTCACCAATTGCTGCAAGAGCAGGTTCAGCGTCCGGGCCCTCACATACAACTTTAACTTCTTTGCCTTGGCTACTTTCTAATAGCATTAAGCCCAGTACGCTATCGCCTGCGGCTTGTTTGTCATCTTGATGAAGTGTGATGCTGGCATCAAACTGCACAGCTAATTGCGCTAATACGCTGGCTGCGCGAGCATGTAAACCGAGTTTGTTTTTTATTAAAAATGTATCTTCTAAGCGCATCAACATTCCTTACTGTAAACGTGAGTTGTTATTCTTGTTCACGATGGCGAATTTTCACATTACTGTGGCTCATCGAGAAGCTTTCACCTATAGTTTGCGCTAGATAAACTGAGCGATGTTGACCACCGGTGCAACCAATAGCAATTGTTAAGTAACTGCGGTTATTACGTTCTAAGTGCGGTAACCAAGTTTGTACAAAGGTTTGGATCTGCCAAGTGAATTTTTGCACGATACTGTGACTGGCTAAATAATCTTTTACTGGTTGATCCAGGCCTGTGAGCGGTTTTAACTCAGGCTCCCAGTGTGGATTAGGTAAAAAACGTGCATCAAATACATAATCGGCTTCTTTTGGAATACCATGCTTAAAACCAAATGATTCAAAGGTGATGATTAGTTTTTTATCTTTTTTCCCTAAAATCTTTTCACGGATTGACTCAGCAAGCTGGTGGACACTGAGATCTGTGGTATCAAGCATGAAATCAGCACGAGTAGTTAATACATCAAGCAACACTTTTTCTTGCTTGATGGCTAAATCCAGTGGCAAAGAATCCAAAGATAATGGGTGTAAGCGGCGGGTTTCAGAAAAGCGTTTGATCAGGGTTTGATCATCACTGTCTAAATAAAATAGCGTCGGATTTGCAAAACCAGGCAAGTATTCAAGAATGTCGTTAAATTCTTCCTGCTCTTTCGGTAAATTACGAACATCGATACTGACGGCAATTTTGTCGTAATTATCAGAGACACTGCGTACTAATGACGGTAATAAGTTAACTGGAATATTATCTACACAATAATAGCCAAGATCTTCTACTACACGTAAAGCAACAGATTTACCTGAGCCAGAACGCCCACTGATGATGATTAACTCCATGTAAATTCTCCTTCATTTAATACCAATTTTATTAAAAACATGCTCATTCTTGCTTGTTAAATAACCCACTAACTTTGTTTAAAATTATTTATATAGAACAACTATATCTCATAATTTCCACCTTGTTCTAGAGCTATTTTCCTGTTGCAATAATTACTCTCTAATTCAATACAATTGGTATGACTACGATTGAGCTGCAATTACATGATACAAATCTTGGTCTGTTTTTGCGCTACGTAGTTGTTTACAAAAATCTTTGTTATTGAGTTTATCAGCAATTGTGGCTAACGTCTTCAAATGAAGTTGGCTGTCACCATCTGGTACGATGAGGGCTACAAATATATCAACTGGGCGATTATCAATCGCATCAAAATCAACCGGTGATTCACTCACTAAAATTATTGCTAGCGGGTTTTCAACACCACTCATACGGCCATGAGGGATAGCAATACCACGACCAATACCGGTACTACCTAGTTTCTCTCTCGATAGTAGTGCGTTGAGGATTTCTTGTTGTGATAGCTGAGGGAGCTGTTCATGAGCCAATTGGCTTATAAATTCAATGATCCGTTTTTTGCTATTAAAAAGGACCGCAGCTTTACTGCAGTCCTGACAAATAAGTGAGCTTAATTTCATAGTGTTAGTGTCGAGCGTGCTTCTCTTTGTGTTTAATTACTTGACGATCAAGTTTATCGATTAGTCCGTCAATAGCTGCATACATGTCTTGGTGCTCAGTCGAGGCAAATAATTCAGCGCCACTGACATGTAATGTGGCCTCTGCTTTTTGGCTTAGTTTTTCTACATCAAGAATAACATGGACATTATTGATATGATCAAAATGCCTTTCAAGCTTGGCAAACTTATTGTTTACATAGTCTCTTAATGAATCAGTAATTTCTACGTGACGACCAGTTAAATTTAGTTGCATAAGCATTTTCCTCTTGTGATTTTACGCCTTAAATCAAACTTTTACGTTGATTTGACGGTGGAATAGCCAGCGACTCGCGGTATTTTGCAATAGTCCGTCTAGCTACTTTGATACCTTGCTCTGCCAATATATCTGCAATCTTACTATCACTCAATGGTTTCGCTGAGTTTTCTGCACTGATCAATTTTCTGATCAATGCTCGAATAGCTGTCGAAGAGCATTCGCCGCCGTTCTCAGTGCTTACATGACTTGAGAAAAAATACTTTAACTCAAAAATACCACGGGGGGTATGCATGTACTTTTGTGTCGTTACGCGAGATATTGTTGATTCGTGCATCTCAACCATTTCAGCAACGTCGTTTAGTACCATAGGTCGCATTGCTTCAGGGCCATGCTCAAAGAATCCCTGCTGTTGTTTTACAATGCAGTTAGTTACTTTGAGTAACGTCTCGTTACGACTTTCTAGGCTTTTAATAAACCATTTAGCTTCTTGCAAATGCGAACGTATAAATTGGCTGTCAGTGCTTGATTTTACTGAGCGTGACATTGCCGCATATTGGCTGTTCACTCTAATTTTTGGCATGCTGTCTGGATTAAGTTCAACCACCCAGCGACCTTTAATTTTTTTCACCGAAACATCAGGTATAACATACTCTGATTCTTCGCGTACTATAGTATCCGCAGGCTTTGGATTAAGGCTGTGGATCAATGTCATTACTTCTTTCAGCTCATCTTCTTTAAGCTTAGTCTTTTTCATCAAAGTGCGATAGTCACGACTAGCTAATAAATCGATATGATCAGTTAAAATCATTTTAGTCTCGCTAATCCAAGGAGTTGCAGGATCAAATTGATTTAATTGAATACATAAACATTCTTGTAGGCTGCGCGCAGCAATACCAACAGGGTCAAATAACTGAATGCGTTTTAACACTGCTTGCACTTCGTCTAGTTCGATTTCTTCTTCGTTATTACCTTGATTTAAGCTCTCTGCGATGTCTTCGCAGCTCAAGGTTAAAATACCTGAATCGTCAACAGCTTCAACAATCGCAATGGCAATAGCTTCATCGGTTGGACTAAAAGGTGTGAGCTGTAATTGCCACATCAGATATTCGTGCAGGGTTTCAGTTGAAGCACCTTGATAAATTGACTCATCTTCAGGCATTGGGCCGGATGACGTATTTGGCGCAGCACTCATGTATTCGTCCCAGGTGACGTCCATAGCCATTTCGTCACTTAAAGTCTCTTTACTTAATGCTTCGCTACTTTCTTGTTCATATTCGCTGGGCTTGTCGTCTGCTGATGCACTAACAGTTAAGTCATCGTTGTCTTGTTTTTGTTCGTTTTTACCAGCCGTGTCGTCTGAATATTCATGCTCTTCTAGCTCTAACAATGGATTGCTGTCGAGTGCTTCTTGAATTTCTTGCTGGAGATCCAATGTACTGAGTTGCAATAAGCGAATTGCTTGTTGCAGCTGTGGTGTCATTGTAAGTTGCTGGCCCATGCGCAGCTGGAGTGATTGCCTCATGTATCTCTAACAATCCTTTTATTGTTATCATCGTTAAGTCTAGCAGATACTTAGCCGAGCGTGGCTTTATAGCCTAAATTGCTCGCCCAGGTAAACATCGCGGACTGTTTGGTCGGCAAGTACATGCTCAGGGGTACCTGATGCAATTAACTCCCCATGAGAAACTATGTAGGCTTTTTCACAAACATCAAGGGTTTCTCGTACATTGTGGTCGGTAATAAGTACGCCAATACCACGGTTTTTAAGGTGTTCAATAATCTTCTTTATATCTAACACTGAAATAGGATCAACGCCAGCAAAAGGCTCATCAAGTAAGATAAATTTTGGATTTGCGGCTAAAGCGCGTGCAATTTCAACTCGACGACGTTCACCACCAGATAATGCCATACCTTGGCTGTCGCGAATATGTTGAATGCTAAACTCATCAAGTAAGCTGTCTAGTGCTTCTTCTCTGGCTTGTTTATTCAGCTCTTTACGAGTTTCTAAAATAGCCATCAGGTTTTGATAAACAGTTAACTTACGAAAGATGGATGATTCTTGTGGTAAGTAGCCAATCCCTAACCGTGCGCGACTGTGCATTGGCAGTAAAGTGATGTCATTATCATCAATACTTATTTTACCTTTGTCGCTAGGTACTAAACCCACAATCATATAAAAAGTGGTGGTTTTACCTGCGCCATTAGGACCCAGTAAGCCAACAATGCTGCCTGCGCTAACTTCTAAACCCACGCTTTTTACAACTTGGCGACCTTTATAGCTTTTTGCTAAAAATTCAGCTTTTAATATACTCATGGCTGCCCTTTAGGTTTGTCTTTTTTACTGTCAACAGGTACCAAAATAGTGTGTACGCGATCGTTTGAGCTTGCGCCTTTTTCAGCACTGATCAGCTGTTGGTCCATATCATAGGTAATGCTTTTGGCATTAATTTTTTGACCTGCTTGAGTGACTTGTGCATTACCAATTAACGTTAAATAGCGCTTGGCGACATCGTAACGGACTTCATCAGCACTGGCGCTCATTATTGTGCCATCAGTTTGTTTTTCTTCAAAGTAAGCAGGGTTACCAGTTGCAACAAGCAATTGTTTGTTATTGCCTAAATCTTCGCGCTTATGGACTTCAAGTCGATCCGCTTTGATACGGCGGTTACCATGAATGATTTCAACATTTTTTTCAAAAATACCGATATTATCTTTCAGTTGGGCAAGCTGCTTTTCAGCACTGATAGAGACTTGATCCGCAGGTGGTGCCGTATTTTCAGCAAAGCTTGCAAAGGCAATGAATAAGCTTGGTATCACAAGCAAGTGAGCAAATTTATTGGTCATAATATATGGTTCGCGTATGGTTAATTAGTTCTACCACTTCGGCTTTTAAGTCGGCATGGAGGCCGCGCCCAGTGATCTTTAAATTTGGTCCGATTAATTCAACTGGTTGTTCTGAACTCATGGTTTGTAGTTCAATATCAACCTGAATATTATCTGCGTTTATATGTTCAATCATGGCATTATTGGTCAGGTTTTTAGCAACCACATTACCTTCTAAAATTAATTGATGATTTTCATATAGGGTGGCTTCATCGGCATTAATTTGCCACGTTTGCTGTTGATTATAGAGTGTAAAAATAGGTTGTTCAAAGTAAGTAAACCCTAACTGTTGGTAAAGTTCCATTTTTGCAGCTGTTACTTTGTGGCTAATTTTACCTTGTTCATCAAACGCGGTTTGTTTTAATGCCACCGCAGTATAATCAGGTTTTGCTATTATATCTTCTTGGTTTTGTGTTATGGCAGTGCTTTGATAAAAATACGGATACCACAGCCATACCATACAGCCGACAAATAATACGCATAATATTAAACGCGCACTATTCATGAGCTTGTGCCTTCGCTAGTTAATGATTTACCATTTTCGAGCATTAATAAATCAGTGAGTTCACGCACCGCTCCAAAACCACCAGGGAGCATGGTTGTATAATGTGAAACTCGCTTGATCAAAGGGTGAGCATCATTTACTGCCACCGCAAAACCAACTAATTCCATTACCGGCAAGTCAGGTCCGTCATCGCCTATGTAAGCGATTTGTTCATCGGTTAACTGCAATTTATCTTTGAGCTGTTGATAAGCTTGCAACTTGTTTTCTTGACCTTGGTAAATATGCGGTACTGTCAGGCTAGTCATCCGTTGCTGAACTATCTGTGAATGACGACCGGTGATCACGGCAACTTCAAAACCGCTATTGATCAGTGCTTTGATACCAAAACCATCTTTAGTATTAAACGCTTTGAGTTCTTCACCTTGATTGCCAAGATAAATGCGGCCATCTGAAAACACCCCATCGATATCACAGATCAGGAGTTTGATTTTTTGTGCTCGCTCGCTCGCATCATCTGAAAGTGGCTGATATAAGTCAGCAAACTGCATTATAAAACTCCTGCTTTGAGCAAATCTTGCATATTAAGAGCACCAATAGGGTGGTGTTTATCATCAACTACAATTAAGCCATTGATACGCTTATTCTCCATAATATTGAGTGCCTCGGCGGCAAGCATATCCGCGGTTGCTGTAGTGCAAGAGCGGGTCATGACAGTGCTTATCAAAGTGCTATGAATATCTATTCGTTGCTCTAAAATTCGGCGTAAATCACCGTCAGTAAAAAGCCCCGCAAGTTGCCCTGTGTCATCAACAATGGCCGTCATACCTAAGCCCTTGGCCGACATTTCGATTAATGCATCTTTGATACATTGCTTGTCATTGATCATAGGCGTTGCTGGGCCACTGTGCATAATATCTTTTAAACACAATAGTAAACGTTTGCCTAAGCTTCCCCCAGGATGCGATAGCGCAAAGTCATCGGCAGTAAAGCCTCGGGTTTCTAACAGAGCAACGGCTATTGCATCACCCATCGCAAGCGTTGCAGTCGTGCTCGCAGTCGGGGCGAGTCCTAATGGGCAGGCCTCTTGACTTACTTTGATGCATACATGAGCATCAGCCCAATTTGCCATTGATGATTCAGGGTTACCTGTCATGGCGATCATTTTTGCGCCAATACGTTTAATAACCGGAATAATATTCAGTACTTCGCTGGTTTCGCCTGAGTTAGAAATAAGCATAACCACGTCATCACGAGTGATCATCCCTAAATCACCATGACTTGCTTCACCCGGATGGACAAAAAACGCAGGCGTGCCAGTGCTTGCCAGTGTTGCAGCAATTTTATTACCAATATGCCCAGATTTCCCCATACCGACTACTATGATCCTTCCGTGACATTGATACATCAATTGGCAAGCTTGATTAAAGTTTTCGTCTAGATATTGGGTTATATCAAGCAGTGCTTGGCGCTCTATTTCTAGCACCCGCTTACCTTGTTCAATAAAATTTAACTGCGTCATTGTGTTATCCATTTTGTGGGTAGCATTAAGCAACTTGGCTAAAAATATAACTCTGATATGCTAAAAATGCGACCAATAACAGGCCACCTTCAACTCTATTAATGCGTCTTGTACCTTTAAAGCTCAAGGACATAGCTATAAGGGCTATGGTAGCACCAATCATAATTAAGGCATCACGGTTTGCAGCTGAAGGGTCAATAATTGAAGGGTTGATAATCCCAGCCAGTGGCAACACAGCTAAAATGTTAAAGATATTTGAGCCAACAATATTACCCAGTGCTAAATCATCTTCGTTTTTTAATACCCCAGCAATACAGGCTGCCAGCTCAGGCAGACTGGTGCCAATAGCAATAATGGTTAACCCTATTACTAAATCACTTAGGCCAAAGTATTTGGCTATATCAACTGCTGAGCCAACTAAAAAATGTGAGCTCACAGGCAGTAATATCATACCAATAATTAACCAAAATAAAGCCGATTTGGTGGGCACGTTATCTGGTACGTCTTCACAGGCTTCACTTACAAATGGGTCATCAGCTTGGTTTTTAGCGCGAATAGAAATAATAACTAAGCCCGCAATAAAGACCACAAAGCCTATGATTAATGCAACGCCTTCAGCAAATGAAAAGTAGTTATCCGAAAATATATACCAGGCGGCGATTGACACTAGCAGCACAAGCGGCATTTCGCGTTTTAATGTCATTGATGATACTGATAGTGGGCGCAATAGCGCGGTAATACCTAAAACAAGTAAAATATTAGTGATATTTGAGCCAACGGCATTACCCACGGCAGTGTCAGTTTTACCTGCAAGCGCAGCTGATGCTGAGACCATCATTTCAGGGGCTGACGAGCCCATAGCAACAACTGTTAAACCAACAATAAGAGTAGGAACACCGAAATTTTTTGCCAGTGCCGCAGCACCATATACAAAGCGATCTGCACTCCAAACGAGAGCTGCAAATCCGAGAATTAAAATGACAAAAGAAGTCACCATTACGTTACGCCAATTATTCAAAATGAGATGGCTGCAAATAGTAACAAAAGCCAACCTGAAAGTATAAATAAAAGAATCTGCGAAGCTTGTTAGATTATGGACAGATTTGGACTGAGAAAAATTATTTAAGCGACGGTTAAGCCAACGGCTGTAAGCTTTGCAGCGCTATTACATAGAATATTACAAAATTTTACGATTTGTTTTTTCCATCTTGGTGTAAAAACGCTTAAAATAGGTGAACTAGTGAAAATAGTAATGGAGAGCGACTTGTCGCAACCAATAGTAGAAATCAAGGATGTAAGCTTTTCTAGGGGCAATCGCTGTATATATAAAAATATGAGCTTTAGTGTCCCTAAAGGAAAAATTACGGCAATTATGGGGCCAAGCGGAATTGGTAAAACCACCATGTTGCGTTTAATTGGTGGCCAATTAAAACCAGATAGCGGCACTATTTTATTCGAAGGTAATAACATTCCTACCATGTCGCGCAAAGAGCTTTATGCGGCGCGAACCAAAATGAGTATGTTGTTTCAAAGCGGCGCATTATTTACCGATATGTCAGTGTTTGACAATATCGCTTTTCCGCTGCGTGAGCACACTCGTCTAAGTGAAGATTTAATTCGCCTTGTGGTGCTAATGAAATTACAAGCTGTTGGCTTGCGTGGCGCACAAGATCTAATGCCTTCTGAGCTGTCAGGTGGTATGGCACGTCGTGCTGCATTAGCGCGTTCAATCGCGCTTGATCCTGAATTAATTATGTATGATGAGCCATTTGCAGGCCAAGACCCTATCTCCATGGGAGTGTTGGTTAAGTTGATTAAGTCGCTTAATCAAGTGCTTGGGTTATCATCATTAATCGTAACTCACGATGTAACAGAAGTAATGAGTATTGCCGATCACGTTATCATTATTGCCGATCAAGGCGTTATTGGTAGCGGTACACCGGATGAAATGCGTAATCATGAATCGGCCCTAGTTCAGCAGTTCTTAAAAGGATTATCTGATGGCCCAGTGCCGTTTCATTTTCCTGCTCAACCTTATCAAGAAGAATTACTGGGAGGGCGCCGCTGATGTTTGATTTTTTGCAAATGCTAGGTCATAAAACGTTAGGACGGTTTGCTGCACTTGGTCGCTCTACTCAGATGTTGATAGGTGCGTTGTGGAGTTTGCCTAATTTTAGAAAAGGCACGCCGCTTTTAATACGTCAATTATATATGGTCGGCTCGCAGTCACTATTGATTATCATGGTGTCGGGCTTATTCATTGGTATGGTGTTGGCGTTGCAAGGCTACACCGTACTAGTTGGTTATGGTGCAGAGGATAGCTTAGGCCCATTAGTAGCATTGAGTTTACTTAGAGAGTTAGGCCCTGTTGTTACTGCATTATTGTTTGCCGGGCGAGCTGGTAGTGCATTAACCGCAGAAATAGGTTTAATGAAAGCGACTGAGCAGTTATCAAGTCTTGAAATGATGGCTATTGACCCTCTTAAACGTATTATCGCGCCACGCTTTTGGGCGGGCTTTATCAGTATGCCATTACTGGCGTTGATATTTTCAGCAGTTGCAATTATTGGTGCTCATTTAGTGGGGGTTGATTGGTTGGGTGTTGATACGGGGAGTTTTTGGTCAATCATGCAGTCACAAGTGTCATTCCAGCAAGATATTTTAAATGGCATGATCAAGAGTTTTGTATTTGCCATCGTGGTTACATGGATTGCGCTTTATAAAGGCTACGATTGTATACCGACCTCTGAAGGGATCAGTAAAGCAACAACAGAGACAGTTGTACACTCATCTTTGGCTGTTTTAGGGTTTGATTTTATTTTGACAGCGGTAATGTTTACTAGCTAATAAAGGTATAGATAATGAATTCACGGAAATTAGAAATTTTAGTTGGTTTTTTTGTTGCGTTAGGCATAGCAGCTTTTGCTATGTTGGCGTTAAAAGTTGCCAATGCAGGGATCAGCGGCAACGGCGAAACCTACTTATTGAAAGCCAAGTTTGAAAACATTGGTTCATTAAAAACACGTGCGCCGATTAAAGTAGGTGGTGTAGTGGTTGGTCGAGTTGAGGGAATTTCAATTCACCCACAAGAATTTGTGCCAGTTGTTGATATGACGATTGATGCGCAATATCAATGTCGTTTTTCAGATACCAGCTCAGTTTCAATCCTGACATCAGGCATTCTCGGTGAGCAATACTTGGGGATTAACCCTGTTATTGCCCCAAAATCAGCTGAACAAGCGTGTTTAGGTGTTGCGGTAACGAGTGATGATAAAAACTTAGGGTTAGACGAGTTATTTGGTGTTGAGAGCAAAGCCTTAAATGATGGCGACTATATCACTGACACGAAATCAGCATTGGTGCTTGAAGAGTTAATCGGGCAATTTTTATTCAATCAAGGCGGCGAGTAAGTAATTATGTTTAAGAAATTTTTAATGGTAGTTGCGCTGACTTTCAGTGCCACTAGCGTAGCAAGCGATGCGGTCAATTTAACAGACCCATATAAAATGGTCCGCCAAGTATCTGATAATACTTTTCAACGTATTACTCGTGACCAGCCTTTAATCGAAAAAGATAAGGAGCACCTACGGGTTATTGTCAAAGAAGAGTTGATGCCTTACATTGATTATAAATATGCTGCACTGCGTGTATTAGGAAGTCATGTATCAAAAGTACGTGCGATTAAAGATCCTGCCGAGCAAAAACAAGCAGTTGAGGATATTAAACATTTTATTGATGTGTTTCAAGAATACTTAATCGCTACTTATGCTGGTGTGTTTACGCAATACACCAACCAAAAAGTAGAGTTTGGTGCAAGCAAAGAGTTTACAGGACAAGACCTAGTATTAGTGAAAACCAAAATTGTCGAGCCAGGCAAGCCGGAAATTAAAATTGATTTTAAAGTACGTGAAGATCGCGATGGCGAATGGCGTGCTTATGACATGGTTGCCGAAGGCATTAGTTTATTAGATGCCAAGCAAAGTGAATTTCAAGGCATTTTGCGCCAGCAAGGTATTAACCATGTAAGTGACCTACTTGAACAGAAAAGTAAGTTGCCAGTGCAATTTAGAGGTGACGGCGGTAATGAGTAAAGTAACGGTTACTCAGCTTGACGAACAGCACTATCGAGTCAGTGGTGAATTGACTCGAAATTCAATTTCCGCTGAACGACTTCTGAATAAAAACTCACAAAGTAACCATAAAAACTGGTATTTTGACCTTTCTGAGGTGTCTAGGGTTGACACGGCGGGCTTAGCTTGGTTAATTCACTCTTTCGCAGAATTAAAGCAGCAAGGTATTCACCTTGAATTGCAAAATATTCCTGAACAACTGCAAAAGTTGATGCAGTTGGGACAGGTTACCAACCTATTTGAGTGAGAGTTATGGAAACAAGCCAAGTCGAAACCTTATTGCGCGACGCATTGCAATTAGCTGAAGTACATGTGAAAGCCAACGGTAGTCATTATGAAGTTATCGCAGTCGGCGATTGTTTTGATGGTTTAAGCCGAGTGAAAAAACAACAGCTGGTATATGGTCCGTTGATGAACACCATTTCTGACGGCACAATTCACGCAGTTTCGATCCGTGCATTTACGCCAACTGAGTGGAAGCGCGAACAAAAATTCATTTTACCTCAATAAAAAGGTTTCCTCATGGATCAATTTGTAATTCAGGGTGGAACCGGACTTGCCGGTGAAGTCACTATCTCTGGCGCTAAAAATGCCGCTTTACCTATTTTGTTTGCAGCATTATTAGCTGACGGTAAAAGTACCTTTAATAATGTTCCTCGCCTGCGTGATATCGGCACTACTGAAGCATTATTAAAAACCCTCGGCGCAGAAATACACTGGCACGGCGAACAGCTCGTGATTGATGGTGGGAAAGTTGATAAAACATTAGCCCCTTACGAGTTAGTCAAACAAATGCGTGCTTCAGTATTAGCATTAGGTCCATTGGTTGCTCGTTTTGGTCAAGCACAAGTATCGCTTCCTGGTGGTTGTGCAATTGGTGCTCGCCCGGTTGATATTCATATTCAAGGTTTGGAGCGCATGGGCGCTGTTATTAGCGTTGAAAATGGTTATATCAATGCCAAGGTAGATGGGCGTTTAAAAGGTGCTGAAATCTACATGGAAATGGTCAGCGTTGGCGCGACCGAAAATTTATTAATGGCCGCAACCTTAGCTGATGGCAAAACCGTATTAGAAAACGCGGCGCGTGAACCAGAGATTATAGATTTAGCTGCTTGCTTAACAGCAATGGGGGCAAAAATTAGCGGTGCAGGCACTAGCCGTATTGAAATTGAGGGTGTTGAAAAGCTGCATGGTTGTGAGCATCGCATCTTGCCAGATCGGATTGAAACTGGCACATTTTTAGTGGCCGCAGCAATGGCGGGTGGTGAAGTGCTATGTAAGCTTACCGATTTTCATAGTTTAGAGCCTGTAATTGAAAAATTGCGTGCGACTAATGCTTTGATTGAAGTACATAAAGATAGTATTTATCTTGATATGCGTGGCCGTGAGCTTAAAGCCGTTAATATCAAAACCATGCCACACCCAGGTTTTCCTACCGATATGCAAGCGCAGTTTACTGCGTTAAATGTAGTCGCTAATGGCAGTGCGACCATTACCGAGACGATTTTTGAAAACCGTTTTATGCATGTACCAGAACTACAACGCATGGGTGCTAACATTCGTTTAGAGGGGAATACGGCAATTTGTGGTGACACTAAGAGTTTGAGTGGCGCACAAGTAATGGCAACTGATTTACGTGCATCAGCGAGCCTAATTTTGACTGGTATTGTGGCACAAGGTGAGACGGTTGTTGACCGTATTTACCACGTTGATCGTGGTTATCAACGGATTGAAGATAAACTCAGCGCGTTAGGTGCTAACATCAAACGTCGAAGTAGTTAATAGCCTAGGGCCTAGAACCTAGGTCCTAGCTTCTAGGCCCTAGGTTTTATAGTTTAGTCTCTAACTCTGCAACCTTCACCATCACTTTTAGTACTTCTCCGCTTCGATAAAGTTCAAACTCTATTTCATGCCCCGGCTCTGAATTACCAATTGTGGTCAAGGTTTTTTGCGGGTTAGTGACATCTTCACCGGCAATTTTAATCACAATATCTTGTTCTTTAATACCAGCTTGCCATGCTGGACCTAATGGATCTAGATTGGTTATACGCAAGCCCGCAACAGGGGTGAATTTATCGCTAACTTCTTTACCCGTACTATCAACGGCAGTACCGGTGAAGCCCAAATAACCACGTACAACACGGCCATGACGGATCAGTTTATCCATTACCTCTTTTGCTAATGAGTAAGGTACTGCGAAGAATATGCCTTGGATATCGAGGTTCTCTCGGGTTTTAAATTGTGCAGAGGTGATCCCAACCAAGTCACCGTTAGAGTTTACTAGCGCGCCACCTGAATTGCCGACATTAATTGCCGCATCCATCTGTAGTAGGCTATTGTAAGGACTATCGGTAATTTTTTGTTTACCCGTGGCACTGATGATCCCTTGGGTGATTGTTTGTCCTAAATTAAGCGGATTACCAATCGCCAGTACCACATCGCCCACACGTGGCGTAAAACGCTCACTAATTGGAATAACGGGCAAATGCTCCACGTTAATTTTCAACAGTGCTAAGTCGGTGATGGTATCAAAGCCGATGAGCTGAACATCAAAATAACGGCGGCCATCAGTAAGCAGCACCATAATTTGATCAGCATTATTGATCACATGATAGTTGGTAAGAATATAGCCATCACTTGACATGATTACACCGGAGCCAAGTTCTTGCACGGTGTTTTGCCGTTTATAACGAGGTTCCTTTGAAATGCTCTCAGAAATGATTGTCACAACAGATGGCGCTGCGCGCTGTACTGCATCGGCAAAGCTCAAATGGTCAATACTCATAGCACTTGGTAAGGGTACATTGGGTAACAGCGTTGCACGCATATTTGGGCTAAAAAATACTACCAAAAATGCGATACCGAGTCCGGCAAATAGCGGGGGGAGGACAAACTTAAAAAATTTCAGCACAATTTTCTTATTCTTAATGAGCGATCTTCTAATGATGGCACAAAAAAAATAGCAGCGGCAAGTACCACTGCTATTATTTATGTTATTTACCTAATATTTATTTTATTGGATTAAAACAAATACCGACTCACGACCGCGTTGTACTCCAAGTACGATGTTACCTTTAGTATTTTCGATGATCTTATTCATGTCACTAATTGTTTCAACACGCTGACGGTTTACTTGCATTACCACGTCGCCTTCTTCAAGGCCTACTCTAGCCGCTGGTGAGCGCGGATCAACAGTTGTCACCTCAACCCCTTTATTACCATTCTTTTGGGTGTTTTCAAGTGTTGCACCTTGGAAGGCTGGATGTAGTTCATCACCGGCTGCGGTTAGTGCTGATGCGCCATCAAGGGTCACTTTAACGGTTTGCACTTTACCATCACGATAAATGCCTAATTTTACCTTTCTGCCTTCACCTAGCGTGGCGATTTTACTGCGCAGTTCATGGAAGCCGCTGATCTCACTACCATCAATACTAATAATTACGTCACCTGCTTTAATACCGGCTTCACTGGCGGCAGAATCATCCATTACTTGCATAACATAAGCGCCTTGTTTTACATCAAGCTGTTGTGCTTTAGCAAGGCCAGCATCCAGTGGGCGCCCAGAAATACCTAGTGAGCCACGGCGTACTTCACCATGTTCAATAATTTGGTCAACGAGATTTTTCATCATATTGGATGGAATCGCAAAGCCGATACCAACATTGCCACCCGATGCACCTAAAATGGCCGTGTTAATACCAATTAGCTCACCGTTTAAGTTAACTAGCGCACCACCTGAGTTACCTTGATTAATTGCAGCATCGGTTTGAATAAAATCTTCATAACCTTCAATATTTAAACCACTACGGCCCAGTGCACTAACAATCCCTGAGGTAACAGTATGGCTTAAACCAAATGGGTTACCAATTGCTACTGCAAAGTCACCCACTCGTAGTTGATCTGAGTTTGCCAGTTTAACGGCGACTAAATCCTCGGCATCAATTTTTAATAACGCGATGTCTGATTCTTTATCGCTACCGATTTTAGTTGCTTCGTATTCACGACCATCTTCAAGAGTAACCAACATTTTTTCAGCATCTTGAACTACGTGGTTATTGGTAACGACATAGCCTTCTTTGGCGTCAATAATAACGCCTGAGCCTAAACCACTAAATTCACGCTTTTGGCTACGCGGTTGCGGATTGCCAAAAAAGAAATCAAGCGGATCAGCGCGACGACGGACTTCCTTTGAACCGGAGACTTGGATACTAACAACGCCTGGTGTTATTTGTTCTAGCATCGGCGCTAACGTCGGTAATTGTTGACCATTGACTGCGATAGGCATCTTAGCCATTGATACTGCAGGGGTTAATAATAAACTGGCAGATAACATTGCTGCACTGATTAACGATAATTTCATTTTCATAGTCAGGGTTTACTCCACATCACAGGAAAAAGCACAAACAAAAAAGGCTGCATAAGCAGCCTTTTATCAATTTAGTTCAAAACATTTTAAAGTAGGTTCGCTCTTTAGAATGTTTTGAAATGCATGTAAAACATAAGCTGCTTTATAAACAGACTATGGGGTCAAAAAAAAGTTCATCAAGAAGCTTTAGAAATTTCTGAAACCTTAATTAAACTTTGTCCGGCTCGGCTACTTTTGGTTCGCCGGCGAATAAGCCTGATTCACCTGATACATAATCAGCAGGTTGAGCATGTGCCGATGAACGGTCACTTTGGCGTTCCTTTAGTGAGCGCTGTAGCTGCTCAGTCGTTTCTTTAGAAAAAAATGGTTCGTTAGGATGCTGTTTTTTATCAGCTAGTAGCAGCTTGTTAGTTTCATCAACATGATTTAACAATTGGTCGTAGTTGTCTTTCATTTTGTTGACGAGTCTACCAGTGCTTGCTAAATGATCTGCAACATCTTGACGGTATTGCTCTAATGCATTTTTAGCTTGTTCTGCTTGTTGCTCTAATTCATCTTGCTTAAATTGCTTTTTAGTGACGAAGGCGCCAAGGAAAAATGCAGCTACTGCCACAATAACAATAATGCCGATCCAAGTAACTGTACCCATAATTCTACCCCTTTGGGAATTAATACATAAAAATAAAATAACGCCTAGATTGCGTACTCAAGAATAAATCCTGTTGCTGCTAATATACCCCGAGTTACGATGCGTGTTAACATATTGCGTAAATTAAACCGTGTTTTATTGTAACTATCTATGACTCCTTGGCAAAAGTACCAACAAGATTTACAGCGTGAAGACTTTGTTTACGATGCTGCGCAAGAAAATGCAGTACGTCATCTACAAAGGCTCTTCGATGACTTAACAGCACAAAAGCCCGCAGCTAGAGGCTGGTTCTCTAAACTATTTAATAAAAATAGCACGGCGCCTATAAAAGGTTTGTATTTTTGGGGGGGAGTAGGGCGTGGTAAAACCTATTTGGTAGATACCTTCTATGAGGCGCTGCCGGGAACACGCAAGATGCGCGTGCATTTTCATCGTTTTATGCACCGTGTTCACGAAGAGCTAAAAAAATTAGACAAAACTGCTAACCCCTTAGAAGTTGTGGCTGATATTTTTAAAGCTGAAACCGACATTATCTGCTTTGACGAATTTTTTGTGCAAGACATTACTGATGCCATGCTGCTTGGTGGTTTAATGGAAGCCTTATTTGCGCGCGGCATTGTGTTAGTGGCAACGTCTAACATTATACCTGATGAGTTATATCGAAATGGTTTGCAGCGTGCTCGCTTTTTACCTGCAATCGCACTTGTTAATGCAAACACTGAGATTGTGAATGTGGATTCTGGCATTGATTACCGATTGCGTACTTTAGAGCAAGCAGAGATATTTCATAGCCCACTAGATGAACAAGCCGATAAAAATCTGTTTGAGTATTTTGATAAGTTATCTCCAGAGCCGGGTAAACTCGATCACCCCATCGAAATCGAAGGGCGAATGATCAAAACCCGTAAGGTCGCTGATTGTATTGTGATGTTTGATTTCTCTCAGTTGTGTGAAACCGCACGTAGCCAAGTCGATTATATGGAAATAAGCCGTTTATATAACACTGTTATTTTATCGAACGTAAAACAGCTTGGCCAAAATAACGACGATGCCGCCAGACGCTTTATTGCGTTAGTCGATGAGTTTTACGAACGCCACGTCACACTTATTATTTCTGCTGAAAAACCTATTACGGAACTCTACACGCAAGGCAACCTTAACTTTGAGTTCAGACGTTGTATTAGTCGATTGCAAGAAATGCAGTCGTTAGAGTACCTAGCAAGAGAGCATTTGGTTTAATGTAGCTGTAAGTTATAAGCCGTCAGGTAAAGAGAAGATTTTCTTGACTCTTAAGTTGATAGGGACAAAGTTTTGATAGCTGATAGAACAATTTTCTTGTGGAAAAAACAACCGTCGAGTAGCAATGTGATAAAAGTGCTGGTATACTCCCGCGTCTGCCACGTTGCGTTCTATTGCCTTCATTAGATTAGCCTCTTTTGAATGGCGCAAAAGTCTTAAACTCGAAGGGGTTGGAGCAAACATTTAGAGCGGTAATTAATAATAATTACCTGTGGTTTTAATTGAAAAACATTGGATTTTTATAAATGAAAACGTTTGTTGCTAAACCAGAAACAGTAAAACGTGACTGGTACGTAGTTGACGCTGAAGGTAAAACTTTAGGTCGCATCGCTACTGAAATCGCTCATCGCCTACGCGGTAAGCACAAAGCTGAGTACACTCCACACGTAGATACTGGTGATTACATCATCGTTATCAACGCGGAGAAAGTTACTGTAACTGGTAACAAGTTCAAAGATAAAGTGTACTATGCTCACTCTGGTTTCCCAGGTGGTCTTAAGTCTACTACTTTTGATAAACTTCAAGCTGCAAAGCCTGAAATGATCATCGAGAAGGCTGTTAAGGGCATGTTGCCACGTGGTCCTTTAGGCCGCGCAATGTACCGTAAACTTAAAGTTTACGCAGGTACTGAGCACAACCATGCTGCACAACAGCCTCAGGTTCTAGACATTTAAGGAGCACTAACATGGCAAATCAATACTACGGTACAGGTCGTCGTAAAAGTTCAAGTGCTCGCGTATTCTTACGCCCAGGCACTGGTAACATCGTAATCAACAATCGCTCTTTAGAAGAGTATTTTGGTCGCGAAACAGCACGCATGGTTGTTCGTCAAGCTTTAGGGCTTGTTGATATGACTGAAAAGTTTGATCTTTACATCACCGTTGCTGGTGGTGGTACTACTGGTCAAGCTGGTGCTATCCGTCACGGTATCACTCGTGCACTTATGGAGTTTGACGAGTCACTACGTCCACAACTTCGTAAAGCAGGTTTCGTTACTCGTGATGCACGTAAAGTTGAACGTAAGAAAGTGGGTCTTAAGAAAGCGCGTAAGCGTCCACAGTTCTCAAAACGTTAATATTTACGTTATCAAGAATTTCAAAAACCCAGCTTCTGCTGGGTTTTTTGTTTTTGGAGTTATAAAAGTTAGCGAAAGTAAAGTTAGCGAGAGTA